>CANQAO010000001.1 GCA_947589375.1 uncultured Bacilli bacterium
TCATTATATATATTTATTTTATCTTCGTAACTCAATTTACTCATATAAAAAACCTCGTTTCTATGTCCAAGAAACGGGGTTCATATCATTTATTTATTATTTCTTTTTTATTTTGATGATAAAAAACCCTTCATATAATTCACTTGGTTTTATACAGATTGCTCCTTTAATATTAACTGGTAATAAAGGTATTTCGGGAAATTGTTTTAAATCAATCGGTTCTATTTTTATATTTTCATTTAAAATACTATTAATTATATTTTCATTTTCTTCTTTTAAAATTGAACAAGTTGAGTAAACTAATTCGCCACCTTGTTTTAAATGACTTAAAGCTTTTGTTAATAATTCTTTTTGAATTTTTATTGATCTATTTATTAACTCTTCATTTATATATATTTTTTCATTTAAGTTTATCGTTCCACTACCACTACAAGGAGCATCTAATAAAATCTTGTCAAACAGAAAAAATTCATCTAAATTACGGGCATCTATTTGCATTACTGTCGTTTTTTTAGTGCCTTGTTTTTCAATATTATATTTTAGTCTTTCTGCTCTGATTTTATTTTTTTCACATGCTGTTATTAAAGCTTTACCATTTGATAAACACGATAATTGGGTTGTTTTTCCACCTGGCGCGGCAGCCATATCTAAAATACTTTCTCCCGCTTTAGGATTTACAATAATGGCGGGAATCATTGATGATAAACTTTGAAGATAAATTTTTCCGTCTTTATAAATATTTAATTTTCTTATATCATCCTCTTTAGCATTTTCAATAACAAAAGCTTCATTATACCAGGGAACTTTAGTAAATTTTATTTTAGCATTTATAAGTTCTTTTTCTACTGCTTCTGCTTTCGTTTTTAGAATATTTATTCTAAAAGTGACTGGTTTTGTTTTTTCATAACTTTTTAAAATATCATTAATATCTTTCGGATATTCTTCCTTTATTTTTTTAGATAAAAATTCTGGTATTTGCTTATTCATATTTCACTTCCTTTCAAAATTATATCACAAAAAAAGGATAAAATTGTTTATTTATCCTTATTAATTTTAAATGTTGCTTGATAACTATTTTGTAAATCTATTTCATCAACATCAATATAATATCCCATTTTTTCAATTTCATTGGCGCAATTTCTAATAATTTTAATAACTTCAGCAAAATTAGAACTTGCATCTATGGTCTGTGGAGCTTTAGTTTCTAAAATATCAGCTGGAGGAATTGGCACTGAAGTTGGAGCTGGCTGAGCAATCGTTTGAGGTTCATTAACCAATGGCGCTGATTGCACTAATTCATTATATAAAGATTGATTGTTTGCCGTCGGACCCATAGCCGGAGATTCTGGTTGTAAAGATGGTTCCACTGGCTTTTCAGGTAAATCAGAATTTATAGCTCTTTGAACAGCCGCAGCAATAGCGGCATTATTATTTACTATCGGTTTTTCTTCTTTAACAAAAGCGGTTGGTGCTGGTTCAGAAATATTTAAAGATGGTTCCACTAGCGGAACTTGTTGCGAAGTTGACATAGTAGTCTGAGCTTCTATAGGTGTTGAAGTTTCCACTGGTGTATCATTCATGGTTAAAGATTCTGGTTTCGGAGTTTCAGCTGGTTGCTGTAAATCAGTAGGTGTAAAATTAAACATTGAATCAAAACTCGTAGTGTTTGGTTGTGCAGGAGCTGGGGCTGGAGTTGGTGCAGGATTTTCAGCCGCAATTCCAGCAAAATTTACAAATTTATTTTGTTCATCATTTACTAAAGGAATATCGGGATTATTGGCAGGTTTTGGAGTTTCAGTTACTTCTGGGGCTGGCTGAGGATTATTTATTCCTTCTAAAACACTAGGTGAATCTGGTGTTTGTTTCATTAATCCCGTAATATCTTTTTCTTCAGATGGAACATTAATATCTTGGGCTTCTTGCATTATTTTATCTATATCCATATTTTTTTCCTCCCTTTTTATTCTTTCGTTTATTTCTTGTGGTGGATTAACTTTAATAATATCATGACTAGCAACTGCTACCGCTCTTCGAGGTTTTCGTGGGAGTGGTGTAGCAAATAATTCTTCGATTTCCTTATCATTAGTTGGTGCGGGAGCTTCTAAAAGCTCTTTGATGGCATCGTCAGTTCTTTTTACGGTTAATCTTTCATTAATAATGCGATTTAGCATTTGTACTTGATCTTGGTTATTGTGAATTCTAAGTAGTGAACGAGCATGTCTTTCGGAAATTTTTCCGTTTAATAAAGCATATTGAACTTCGTCATCTAAGTTTAACAATCTTATTTTATTAGCTATTGTTGATTGGGATTTTCCAAGTTTTTTTGCAAGTTCTTCTTGTGTAATATAACCCATATCTAAAATTCTTTTATATGATACAGCTTCTTCAATCGGGGTTAGATTTTGTCTTTGAACATTTTCCAGTAAAGCAATTTCTTCACTTTCTTTATCGGTTAGATTTATCACGATAGTGGGAATTACACTTTTACCAGCTAATCTACTAGCTTTAAATCTTCTTTCACCGGCAATAATTTCATATTTATTACCAATTTGGCGCACAATAATCGGTTCAATGACACCATATTTACGAATAGATTCAGCTAATTCATTTAATTTATTATCATCAAAATGAATGCGTGGTTGAAATCTATTTGGCAAAATATCATTCATATTTAAGTAAGTAAAATTGCTGCCATTTTCCATAAAGTGCCCTCCCCTCTATATTCTTCCATTATCATAATACTATTTTTTGGGAAATAATTCAACATTTTTTTGAAACTTTATGAAAAAAACCTCTATAAACTTCTATTTATAAAGGTTTTTTCTTAATTTCGGCAAATCTTCGAGGATATTTCCCGGGAGTATTTCCCAATTTTTGATATTTAATAATTGTTCGTTGACTATTTTCGATTGGTAATAAAAATTTATTTTCTTCTTCAAGTTTTAAATTTAATTTTTGTGCGGCTTCTTTACTTTCTTTAGCTTCTTCGCTTCCTTTCATGGCAATAAAATATTTAGAAACTTTAACTAAAGGCGCACAATATTCAAGCAGGATATTTAAAGGTGCCACAGCCCGCGCCGTTACAACATCGTATTTTTCTCTATTTTTTAAGGCATATTCTTCAGCCCGCGTATGAATAATCGTAACGTCTTTTAAAGCTAACTGTTTACATACTTCATTTAAGAAAATAATCCTTTTATTTAAAGCATCAATTAAAGTTATCTTTAAATGAGGAAAACAAATTTTTAAAACTATGCCGGGAAATCCCGCCCCTGTGCCCACATCACATAAGGTGGCAATCTTTGTCAAATCGATTACTTTAGCTATTGTTAAACTATCATAAAAATGTTTTAAATAAACGTCTTTTTGATCAGTAATCGCCGTTAAATTTATTTTTTCATTCCAACTAATGAGTAAATGATAGTATTTTTCTAGCTTTTTTAACATTTCATCAGTAATATTAATATTCATCTTTTTAACTTCATTTATAAATAAATTTTTATCCATGATAATCCCTCTTTAAATAAATCATCAATATTGAAATATCCGCTGGATTGACACCACTAATCCGCAAAGCTTGACCTAGCGAAGTAGGCCTTATTTCTTTTAATTTTTGTTTGGCTTCACTAGCTAAATTATGCATTGCATCGTAATCGATATCACTAGGTATTTTTTTATCTTCAAGTTCGTTCATTTTCATAGCTTCTTTTTTAGCTTTTTGAATATAGCCGGCATATTTTATATCAATATTTACTTGTTCTAAAACATCATCATTATAATTATTAGCTAAAAACTTAGTTAAAGATTCAATGGTAATTTCAGGCCTTTTTAATAAGTCGTATAAAGTAATTCCATCTTTTATTTCTTTAGTGTTTAATTGTTTTAAAAAGTCATTATCTTTTGGCGTTAATTTTTTAGTTTGTAATTCTTTGGTTAAAACTTTTATACTTTCTTTTTTCTTTAAAAAATTATGATATCTAGTTTCATCAATAAGACCGACTTTATAACCATATTCTCTTAATCTTAAATCAGCGTTATCGTGTCTTAATAACAAACGATATTCGGCGCGTGAAGTTAAAAGACGATATGGATCTCTTATTCCTTTGGTAACTAAATCATCAATTAATACGCCGATATAAGCTTCGTTTCTTTTTAAAATCAAAGGCTTTTTTCCTTCTAATTTTAAAGCAGCATTAATGCCAGCAATTAATCCTTGACAAGCGGCTTCTTCATAGCCACTAGTACCATTAATTTGACCAGCTGAATATAAATTTTCAATTATTTTAGTTTCTAAAGATTGTTTTAATTGGGTTGGATAAATAGAATCATATTCAATCGCATAAGCATATTTTAAAATTTTAGCTTTTTCTAATCCTGGTAAGCTATGAACCATTTCTTCTTGGACATCATAAGGCATAGATGTGGAAAAACCTTGCAGATATATGTCATCATAATAGATACTTTCGGGTTCCAAAAATAATTGATGCTTTTCTTTATCGGCAAAACGGACGACTTTATCTTCGATTGAAGGGCAGTATCTAGGTCCTACTCCCTTTATATCATTTAAACCCCCATACATACTAGATTTTTTTAAGTTTTTATTTATAATTTCATGAGTTTTGGCGGTTGTATAGATTAAATGACAAGGTATTTGGTTATCAATATCATATTTTGGCTTTAAATCAAAACTAAATGTATGATATACATTATCACCATTTTCCACTTTCATTTTAGTAAAATCGATAGAATCTTTAGCAATTCTTGGTGGGGTACCGGTTTTTAATCTTTTTAAAATAAAACCTAATTCTTCTAGGTTTTCACTTAAATAATTCGATGGTTTTTCCCCATGTGGTCCTTCTCTTCGCCTCGTACTACCAACTAAAATATCGGCTTTCATATAAGTACCTGTAGTTAAGATAACAGCCTTAGCTTTTATTTGGCGATCATCTTCTAAAATAACCCCTTCACATTTACCACTCTTGACAATTAACTTTTTTACTAAAGCTTCTAAAATATCTAAATTTGCCGTTTTGTTTAAAGTTTTAAGCATTTCTTTGGGATAAGTAATTTTATCAGCTTGGGCTCTTAAAGCTCTTACCGCTGGTCCTTTAGCACTATTTAACATTTTTATTTGTAATAGACTTTTATCGGCATTTTTTCCCATTTCACCGCCTAAGGCATCGATTTCTCTGACGACGATTCCTTTCGCACTCCCACCTATTGATGGATTACAAGGCATATCGGCAATATTATTGATATTTCCCGTAACCAGTAAAGTCTTATGGCCTTTTCGAGCGGAAGCTAAAGCGGCTTCACAGCCAGCATGGCCACCACCAACGACGATTATTTCGTAATTCATTATACCACCTATTTTCCCACGCAAAAGCGCTTAAATATTTGATCAATTAGTTCTTCTTCATAAGTTTCACCGATGATAAAACCTAATAAATTCCAAATGTTTTTTAAATCGATTTCAATCATATCTAAGGTAAAACCTTGGTTTAAGCCTTGTTTTACCTCTTTGATAGCTTCCCTTACTTTATTTAATATGGATAGAGATCGGGCACTACCTAAATAACTCATATCTTCAGTTTCGATTTCTTCTAAATTAAATAATTCTTTTATTTTATTAGTAATTCCATCAATGTTGATATTATTCAATGCACTTACATAGACTTTGTTTTGTAAATTTTCATCATCGATTTTTTTCGCTAAATCACATTTGTTGATTATCGTTATATATTTTTTATCTTTTATTTGATTAATTATCTTTTTATCATCTTCCGTTAATTTTTCATTATAATTTAGGACTAATAAAACTAGATCAGCATCATTTACTAATTTTAAACTTTTTTCCACACCAAGACTTTCGACTAAATCTTTCGTTTTTCTAATGCCAGCGGTATCGATAAGGTTTAAAATAATATTATCTAATATTAATGTCGCTTCGACACTATCTCTTGTTGTCCCTTGAATTTCCGTGACAATGGCTTTATCTTCACCGATTAAATTATTAAGTAAACTACTTTTACCAACATTAGGTCTTCCGACAATTACGGTTTTAATTCCATTTTTTAAAAGTTCGCCATTTTTACTTTCAAGACATATTTTTTTGATTTTAGTTTCTAAATTATCCATACTAGAACTTATTTTAGATACTGTCATTTCTTCAATATCTTCATATTCAGGATAGTTTAAATTAACTTCGATATTAGCTAAAATCGCGGCTAAATCATTTCTTAAATCTTTGATTAAATTAGAGGCTTTGCCATTTATTTGATTGATGGCCATTTGGGAAGCTTTTTCTGTTTTCGCATTTATTAAATCCATAATTCCTTCAGCTTCGGTTAAATCGATTCTTCCGTTTAAAAAAGCTCGTTTAGAAAATTCACCAGGTTCAGCTAAACGACAACCATTTGAAAGGAGTATTTCCAAAACTTTATTAGTAGCGACAATACCCCCATGAGTATTTATTTCCACAACATCTTCTTTAGTAAAAGTTTTAGGCGCCAGCATCTTAGATACTAATACCTCATCGATTTTTTCATCATTATTGGTAATATATCCATAATGAATTGTATGTGATGGAGCGGTTTTAAACTTTTTATTACTAAAAATCTTACTAACAATTTCTATAGCTTCACTTCCACTAACTCTTATTATCGAAATAGCCCCGACTCCTTGCGCGGTAGATATAGCGGCAATAGTATCGTTCATAATCGCACCTCCTTAAATATCTACGGCTTATTTTACATCATATTCTATTATTAGTCAAAGAAAAAGAAGAAATTAATCTTCTTTATATTTTATAACTGTATATCTATTAGGCGCTTCTCCTTCAGATTCACTATAAAGTTTATCAAATTTTGATACCACATTATGAACTATTCTTCTTTCATAAGAGTTCATCGGATCTAATTTAACTTCGACTTTAGTTTTTAAAACTTCTTTACAGATTTTCTTGATTTCAAAAGCTAAATGTTTTTCTTTTCGAGCTTTATAATTAGAAATATCAAGATTTACTTTAAAGTCAAAATTACCATATTTCTTTAAACTTTGACGTAATAGCGTTTGAATACTATTTAAGGTTTTGCCATCTTTACCAATTAACATCGCACTATCATCAGTAACAATAATAACGGAAAAACCTACTTCACTACTCATAACTTCAAGATTAAATTTCGTGTTCATTTTATGCGCGAGTTCTTTTAAAAATTCTTTGATATATTCTTTAACCGCGTATTTCGTAGTCACAACTGAAATATATTTTTTACCTTTGAATAATCCACCTTCAGTTTCTTCAAAATAATAATATACTTCATCTTCACGGACATTTAATTGTTCTAGACTTTTATTTAAGGCCTCTTCTTTATTCTTAGCTTCGTTTCTTACTACTTCTAACATCTTTATGCCTCCTTATAATTAAAGTTTGAATAATTGTAAATAAGCTTCCAGTTATCCAATAAATAATGATACTTGTTGACATTGTGAAAGAAACAAAGGTGATAAAAATCATCATTATATTCATCATTAATTTCATTTGTTTTTCTTGTTCGGGATTACCCATATTCATACCTGAATTCATCTTAAATGAGAAGAAAGTGGCAAGCCCAACGGCGATTGGTAAAAGGATATATACCCATGAACCAGTACTAAATGAATTAATAAAATGACCAAAATCTAAACTTGTACCAAATAAAGCATTAAATGGACTGGTACCTAAATTATAAATTAAGAAATTACCTTCAAAGACCGCTGGAATGCGATAGAGACTTTCTAAGAAAGCAAAGAATAATGGAAACTGGATAAAAGCAAATAAACAACCAGACATGGGATTGATATTATGTTTCTTATATATCTGCATCATCTCTTGCGCTTTCATCATCTGATCTTGCTGGCTATTGCGATTACGATATTTATTTTCTAAACGTTGTAAATCTTTTGAAGCTTCTTTCATACCTTCCGATTGCATCGCCGATTTTTTACTGATTGGGAAAATAATCATCCGAATAATAAGGGTAACGATAATAATCGCTAAACCAAAGTTTTTAACGATTTCCCCAATTTGAATAATAAGCCAGCTCAATGGTTTGATAAATAAAGTACTCCATATGCCTTCATAACCACCATTAGCCGGCGTAAATTTCGCACATTTTGGAAGTTTTTCAACTTTAACATCATTTTTTTTGTAAGTTTTTAATACATCTTCATTCTCGGGCTGACATAAAATATTCGAAACCAAATTTTGACCAGTAGTTGGTTCTTTAACCACCATGCCTTTATCATTTTTTAAATATTGCGTACATCCAGTTAAAGATAAGGTCATAATCAGCAAAAGAACGACTATTACTTTTTTCTTATGCATCTTAATTCTCCTTTGTTATTTTTAATATTTCTAAGGCTTTAAATAAATTTTCTTCCATTTCTTTAAAACTCTTATTTAAAATCCCCTTGCTTACTATTATAATACAATTAAAGTTATTTTGATAGTTTTTTTTATCAATTATATTCTTTAATCTTCTTTTATACTTATTTCTAGTAACAGCATTGCCAATTTTTTTACCGACAGAAAAGCCAAATTTATAAGGGGCAGCAGTATTTTTTTCTAGATAAATAATATAATCTTTATATTTAAAAGCCGTATTGGATTTTATTATGCGATTAAAATCTTCATTTTTTTTTAAAATATTTATTTTTTTCATTTCAATCACCTAATATTTTAAAACCACTGCTTGCCAGTGGTCATAATTAATGAGATAGTACTTTACGTCCTTTTTTTCTACGACTTTTAATTATTTTTGTTTGCATTCGCGCAAAAAATCCTAATTTTTTACTTCTTCTTCTAGTATTAGGTTGAAAAGTTCTTTTGGTCATTTTTTCACTCCTCTCGCTTTTTTTCTTTGCGTAAGTTAATTATATAGATAAAAACTATCTTTGTCAAGGAAAATCTTTTTCCACAGTTTAATTTTTATTGATTTGTAAAAGCTAAATAATCTTTTAAACATATGTGGATAAGTAAAAATATATGTCATTTGAGGAAAATTTTTTTATTCACATTTTCTGTGGATAACTATTTTTAGACTTTTATTTAAAAAGGTTTAAAAATGTGGATAAAAAAGTGGATAATTTTTTTTATAAGTTTAATGCACTTTTTCCTAGTAATTTAAAGAAAAATATTGTAAAATAAGTATTAAGAACTTTTAACATCGGAGGTGAAATTATGGATTTAGAAAATCTATGGAACGTTTTTCTAACAAAAATTAAAGAAAAAATCAAACCTGTTTTATTTCAAACTTGGTTCCAAGAAACTAAATTAATTGAACTAAACGATGAATATGCTTTAATTAAAGTACCATTAGATGTTCACAAAAAACATCTACAGGAAAATTATAATGATATTATTAAAGAAACTTTTATGGAAGTAACTGGTTCTATCTTTAATTTTAAATATATTACCGATGAAGAACTAGATAAAGACGAAATGGTTATCTTAGAAAATGATGAAGCTATTTTTGAAAGTAATTTAGATAAAAGATATACCTTTGATAACTTTGTTTCTGGGGAAAGTAATAAATTTGCCAAAACGATTGGTCTAGCTGTAGCCGAAAAACCAGGCAATGTTTATAATCCTTTATTTATATATGGCAAAAGTGGTTTAGGCAAAACGCATTTAATGCATGCGATTGGTAATTATATCGCCGAAAATGGGGCTAAAAAAGTTTTATATGTGACAAGTGAAAAATTTGTCGATGATTTTCTAAGTTTATATCGCGGAAAAGACAATAATTTTGAAGCCGTCGATAAATTTAAAAGAAAATATCGCGATATTGATGTTTTAATGATCGATGATATTCAGTATTTAGAAATAGCTTTAAAGACCCAGCAAGAATTTTTCAACACCTTTAATGAACTACATACGAAAAATAAACAAATTATTATTTCCTCTGATCGTTCGCCGGATGATTTAAATAAATTAGAAGAACGTCTTCGAACGAGATTTAATTGGGGCCTTACCATCGATATTTTGCCACCTGACTTTGAATTAAGAATGAAAATCTTAGATAAAAAAATCGAAGCTCAAGGCATTAGTAGTTTTGTCCCAAAAGAAGTAAAAGAATATATCGCCAATCATTGTACGACCGATATTCGAAAATTAGAAGGAGCTTTAACGAGGGTGTTTGCCTATGCGACGATTATGAATGGTTCTGAAATTACTTTAGAGTTAACCATTGAAGCCTTAAAAGATTATATTGGTAAAAACATTTTATCAAAAAATAAAATTCAAAAAGTAATTGGCATTGTCGCCGATAATTACAACATAACGCCAGATGATTTAATTGGGAAAAAAAGATTATCGAAAATTGCCATTCCAAGACAGATTGCGATGTATATTTGCCGCGTACATTTAGGCGAATCACTGCCGAAAATAGGCACCGAATTTGGCGGAAAAGATCATACAACGGTTATGCATTCCGTTAATAAAATAACTAATGAAATAAAAAAAGACAAAAATCTTGAAAAAGAAATCGCCAAAATCACTAGTAAATTAAATCTTTAACACCTTTATCCACCTTGCCCTTTCTTAAAAAAAATCAGTTATTTAAAGAAAAATTAACACTTTTCCACATAATCCACACTAATAATAAAAATATTAATTAATAATAAAAAAGGAGATGTTTAAAATGAAAATTCAAATCAAGCAAAATATTTTAATTGAACATTTAAATTATGTCATTAAAGGAATTTCCACGAAAAATTTAAGACCTATTTTAAATTGTATTAAATTTGAACTTACCGATGATGGTTTATATTTAATGAGTACTGATAATGAAATATCAATTAAAACTTTTATCGATAAAAAAGAAATCGATAAAATCGATGCATGCGGAGAAATAGTCGTTTCTGGACGCTATATCTATGATATTATTCGTAAATTACCCGATGAACTTATTACGATTGAAGAAGTCATGGATGCGAAAATTTATATTAACACGAAAAATTCCTCATTTACTTTAAATTGTAATGATCCAGCAGAATTTCCTGACTTAGAACTTGAATATCGTAAAAAACCAATCTTATTAAATCAAAAAGTGTTCAAAACAATCATAAATCAAACAGCTTTTGCTACTTCAACAGGCGAATCACGTCCGGTTTTAACGGGCATCAATTTTAAAATTGAAAATAATCAAATGGAATGTACAGCGACAGATTCTTATCGTTTAGCCATTAAAAAAATTGAATTAAATGAAAAGGCCGAAGAAAATAGTAATATAATTATTCCTACTAAAAACTTAAACGAATTAGTGAAATTAATGGATGAAGATGATGAAAATATCGAAATTCATATTTTCAACAACAAAGCCATCTTTAAATTTAGTACCATTTCAATGATGACTAGATTGATAAGTGGTACTTATCCTGATACTTCGAAATTAGTTCCAGCAGAATTTCTCTTAACTATGCAGACTTCTTTAATGGATTTCTATAATGCGATTGATCGCGCTTCTTTATTAACCAATGAAAGTGATAAAAATACGATAAAATTTGAAACCAATGATGAGCAAGTTATAATTTCTTCTAATATTCCAGAAATTGGGAATGTCGAAGAAAAAATTATGGTAAAAAAGAACAATCAAGAAAATATAAAAATTGCTTTTAATTCGAAATTTATGATGGATGCCGTGCGGGTATTAGATAGCAGTGAAATTGAACTTTTATTTAATGGTGAATTTAAACCAATTATTATCAAAAATCCTGAAAGTGATGATCTAATTCAATTAATTTTACCAATTAGAACCTATTAAAAAATAAATTTCGCTTAAAAATGACAAAAATCGACATGGAAAAAGAGTATAAGAAAGATGTCGATTTTTTTTGTCGGCATAATCTATGAGGGGGGAATTAGCGATGATAGATTATGAAATAACAGGAAGCACTTGTGCTTTAATTGGAATTAATAATAAAGAAACCGAGGTGATTGAAAAAGGTAAACGCTTTATTATTCCTAAAAAAACCAAAGATGTTTTAAATGAAAGTTGTGAATTTTATGGAAGTACTTTAGCTGGCCGAATTAAAGGTAGTCAAGTTCAATTAGGAATGAAATATAAATTACCAATAATTGTTGAAAGTTCTAGGGAATTAGTTTTTTTTCCAACGCTTTCACCACGATTAGAAGATTGTAGCTGGATATCCTTAAAAAACATCAAAAGTTATGAAGAAATTGCCTATGGTGTTAATATTGAATTTTGTGATGGAGAAAGCATAAGTCTGCCAATTTCTCTAGAATCTTTGGAAAATCAAATCTTTCGAGCGACGAAATTGATGCTTATCGCGCGTAGTCGTCGTGCGAAACTATAATATTGAGAAAAAAAATAGGTTAAAATAGCCTATTTTTTGATTTTTAAGCCCATTTTATGGTATAATGTAGTTGGAGTATAGGAGTACTATTAAGGTACTTATTTTCAATTTTACCCCAAAAAAAGCGAAAAGAGGGATTTCATGATACTAAAAAATATAGAAATCAGAAATTTTCGAAATTATGAACATCTCAAAATCGACTTAAATAAGAATATTAATATTATTTATGGCGATAATGGTGGCGGTAAAACCAATATTTTAGAAAGTATTTATGTTTTAACTTTAACTAAATCGCATCGCGCTTTAACTAATGTCGATTTAATTAAAAGTGGAAAAGATAAAGCCTTAATCAAAGGAACTATGCTGGAAAACATTTCTTATAATTTAGAAATTGAAATTTCGAAAACGCAAAAGCAAGTGAAAATTGATAATGAAGTTATTAGTAAAATTGGCGATTATGTCAGTAAAATGAATATTATCATGTTTTATGCCGAAGACTTAGAATTAATTCATGGTTTTCCTAGTAATCGAAGGAAATATTTAAATTTATCGCTTAGTCAAATTTCCAAAAATTATTATAATACTTTAAATGATTACCACAAGTTGCTGCGCACGCGTAATGAATATTTAAAAAGGATCAGTAATAATGAAAGTTACGATGCCAATTATTTCGATATTTTAACTGAATATCTAATTGAAAAAAGTGTTTTTATTTATCAAATGCGGGAAAAATATATTGAAAAGTTAAATGATATTTGTCCAAAAATATATAAAGACATTACTAAATTAAAAGGCTTTAAGATAAAATATCTGCCTACGATTTCGTTAGAAGATAATTCGAAAGAGGCCATTAGAAAAGAAATGCGCGACAAATTAAAAGAAAATTTTGAAAAAGAAGTGAAATTTAAAACAACTTTATGTGGTCCTCACCGTGATGATTTTGGATTTTATTTAAATGAAGATAATTTAAAATCATTTGGTTCCCAAGGTCAACAAAGAGTAGCTGTTTTAACTTTAAAATTATCAGAAATTCAAATTTTTAAAGATTATAAGAAAGATAATCCAATTATTTTATTAGACGATGTTTTTAGTGAGCTTGATAATGAAAAGAAAAATAATTTACTTAAATATATCAATAACGATATGCAGGTAATTATTACAACGACTGATTTAAATAATATCGATGAAAAATTAAAAGCCAAAGCTAAATTAATTAATATTAACAAAGGAAAAATTATAGAAGAGGTGAAATAATGGCAGAAAATAAAGAACATTATAATGAATCTGATATTCAAGTATTAGAAGGCTTAGAAGCGGTAAGAAAAAGACCGGGAATGTATATTGGAACGACCGATGTTAAAGGCTTACATCATTTGGTATGGGAAATTGTCGATAATGCTATCGATGAAGCTTTAGCGGGATATTGTGATAATATTGAAATTATTATTAATAAAGATAATTCAATTACCGTTAAAGATAATGGTCGTGGTATCCCAGTGGGAATTCATCCAAAAACTGGTTTATCAACGGTGGAAACTGTTTATACGGTTTTACACGCTGGTGGTAAATTTGGTGGCGGGGGCTATAAAGTTTCTGGGGGACTTCATGGAGTTGGGGCTTCAGTTGTTAACGCCCTATCTAAAGAAGTTACGGTTACCGTTTACAAAGATGGTAAAATTCATGAAGCAAAATTCGCGGATGGTGGAAAAACTATTCAAAAATTAACTATTATTGGGGAATGTGAACCAGAAAGAACGGGAACTGTAGTTACTTTTAAACCAGATCCGGAAATATTCGATACTGATATCTATGATTATAATACTTTAATGATTCGTACAAGGGAACTTGCCTTTTTAAATAAAGGGTTAAGTTTAACTTTAAGAGATGATCGTGATGACGAAGATACAACCGGAGAAACTTTCCACTATGAAGGGGGAATTAGCGAGTACGTTAAGTATTTAAATAAAAATAAAACGCCAATTGGGGAAGAAATTATTCACTTAGAGGGTGAAGAAGACGATATTATTTTTGAAGTAGCATTACAATATAATTCTGGATACAATGAAAGTATTTATTCCTTTGTAAATAATATCAATACTCATGATGGAGGAACGCATGAAGAAGGAGTTAAAAGAGCTTTAACCCGAATTTTAAATAATTATGCACGTAAAGCTAATATTTTAAAAGAAAAAGATGATTCATTAAGTGGTGAAGATGTTAAAGAAGGTTTAACAATGATTATTTCTTGTAAACATCCTAATCCGCAATTTGAAGGTCAAACTAAGGGGCGTCTTGGAAATTCTGAAGTTCGAAAGTTAGCCGATAAAGTTTTTGCCGAAGGATTTGAAAGATATTTAATGGAACATCCTGATGAAGCGAAAATCATTATCGATAAAAATATGACGGCGGCGCGGGCAAGGATTGCTGCTAAAAGAGCACGTGAACTTACCAGAAGAAAAAGTGATTTAGATGTTGTTAATTTTGGTGGAAAGTTAGTTGATTGTAAAGATAAAGATCCTATTAATAGTGAAATCTTTATCGTCGAGGGGGATTCAGCCGGTGGTTCAGCTATCAAAGGAAGAAACTCGATGACCCAAGCTATTTTACCACTTCGCGGAAAAATTCTTAATGTCGAAAAAGCCCGTATTGATAAAGCATTATCAAATGAAGAAATAAGAACAATTATAACTGCTTTTGGGACAGGAATTGGTCAAGAATTCGATTTAAATAAACTAAGATATCATAAAATAATTATCATGACCGATGCCGATGTCGATGGCGCCCATATTCGGGTATTGTTACTCACATTATTTTATCGCTTCTTTAGACCCATTGTTGAAGCAGGTTATGTTTATGCCGCACAACCACCACTTTTCTGTATTAAACATGGTAAAACGATTAAATATGTTTTAAATGAAGAGGAAAGAGATGCTTATTTAGCTACTTTAAATCCTAATACTAAATACGATATTTTACGTATGAAAGGTTTAGGTGAAATGGATCCTGAAGAATTAAATGAAACGACTATGGATATTAATACTAGAGTATTAAGAAAGATAACGGTTGATGACGCTATTGCTGCCGATGAAGCCTTCTCTATGCTTATGGGCGAAGAAGTTGAACCAAGAAGAAAATTTATAGAAGAAAATGCGCCTTATGCGCAAAATCTAGATGTTTAGGAGGTGCCGTATGGATGATAAGATAAAAGATAAATTAGAAGAAAATAATATAGTTGAAGAAATAAAGTCATCATTTATTGATTATTCTTTAAGTGTTATCGTTTCACGTGCCCTTCCAGATTTAAGAGATGGATTAAAACCTGTTCATCGTCGTATTTTATATTCAATGTATGAATCTGGTTATACACCTGACAAACCTCATAAGAAAAGTGCGCGTATTGTCGGAGATGTAATGGGTAAATATCACCCTCATGGTGATTCAAGTATTTATGATGCTATGGTCAGAATGGCTCAAGATTTTAACTATCGTCATATGCTTGTCGATGGCCATGGAAATTTTGGTAATATCGAAGGTTATAGTGCCGCGGCTATGCGTTACACTGAATCAAGATTATCGAAAATATCATTGGAACTTTTACGTGATATTAATAGAGATACAGTTGATTTTGTTCCAAATTTTGATGAATCAGAAAAAGAACCAGCTGTGTTACCATCAAGATTTCCAAATATTTTAGTAAATGGAACAATGGGAATTGCTGTCGGTATGGCAACCAATATTCCCCCTCATAACTTAGGGGAAGTAATCGATGGATGTGTTGCTTATATCGATAATCCAGATATTGATGTTTTAGGTTTAATGGAACATATTAAAGGTCCTGATTTTCCAACAGGCGCCATTATTCTAGGTAATAGTGGGATTAAAAAAGCCTATGAAACTGGTAAAGGAACGATTACGATCCGTAGTCGCGCGCGAATTGAAGAAAATAATGGTAAGCAACAGATTATTATTGATGAAGTACCATATGGTATAAATACATCAGAACTTAAAAATAAAGTTGCTGATTTAGTTCATAGTAAAGTCATCGATGGTATTTCAGATTATCATACGGATTTAAAAGATGGTATTAAGATTACGATTACGCTTAAAAAAGAAGCAAATGCGCAGGTAGTTCTTAATAATTTATATAAGCACACCCAATTTCAAACTAATTATGGTATAACATTATTAATGCTTGATAATGGAGTCCCAAAAACTTTAGGTTTAAAAGATATTATTTCTAAATATATTGATTATCAAAAGGAAATAATTATTAGAAGAACTAAATTTGATTTAGATAAAGCTGAAAAAAGAGTTCATATTTTAGAAGGTTTGAAAATAGCTTTAGATAATATCGATGCAGTTATTAAACTAATTAGAGGTTCGAAAACTGATGATGAAGCTAGAGCCGGTTTAATGAATAACTTTGCATTATCAGAAATTCAGGCTAATGCCATTTTAGAAATGAAGTTAAGAAGATTAACTGGTTTAGAAAGAGATAAAATTGAAGCTGAATTAAAAGAATTATTAGCTAAAATCGAAGAACTTAAAGCTATTTTAGCTAGCGAAGCTAAAGTTCTAGCTATTATTAAAGAAGAATTATTAGAAATAAAAGAAAGATATAGTGATGATCGTCGTACAGATATCGATATGACGGCTATTGACTATATTGAAGATGAATCTTTAATTCCCGTTGAAGATATCGTAGTTACTTTAACGAATAAAGGTTATGTTAAACGTATGACGAGTGAAACTTATAAAACTCAAAATCGCGGAGGTGTTGGAATTAAAGGTATGACAACCAATGAAGATGATTTTGTTGAGAATTTAATTTCGATGACGACCCATGATTATATAATGTTCTTTACGAATAAAGGTAAAACATATCGGGTTAAAGGGTATGAAATTCCACAATTCAGTAGACAATCTAAAGGTTTACCAATTATTAATTTATTGCCTTTAGATAAAGATGAAGTAGTTAAAGCAATGCTAAAGGTTAGTAAAGATGAAGAAAATAAATATATTGTATTTTGTACACAAAGAGGTTTAGTTAAGAGAACAGCTTTAACAGAATTTGAAAGTATAAGATCTAATGGTAAGATTGCTATTACGCTTAAAGAAGATGATGAATTAATTTCCGTTAAGAAAACAACCGGTGAAAATGAAATTATTATTGCTTCTTCAAATGGTCGCATGATTAGATTTGAAGAAAAAGAAATTAGAGTAATGGGAAGAACAGCATCTGGTGTTAAAGGTATTGATTTAGGTGATGGTATCTGTGTAGGTTGTGAAATAGCTGAACCTGAACAAGAAATTTTAGTTGTTACTGAAAAAGGTTATGGAAAACGTACTAAAACTACTGAATATCGTATGACACATAGAGGTAGTAAGGGAGTTAAAGCTTTAAATATTACTGAAAAAAATGGTAACATTGTCGCCTTTAAATTAGTTAATGGAGACGAAGATTTAATGATTATCACAGATAGTGGCATGATTATTAGAATGGAAGTAGCTCAAGTTTCCACAACAGGAAGAGTAGCTCAAGGAGTTAGGTTAATTAATTTGAAAGATGAACAAAAAGTAGGAAATGTTGCCTTAATTAACAAAGAAGAAATAGCTGAAGCTGATGATTCAGAAAAGGAAGAATAAAATCTTCTTTTTCTTATAGTTAAAAACTAATGTTTCACGTGAAACGTTGGTAGAAAGATAGAAAAAGAAATATAGTTTCACGTGAAACATAGGATATATTTACTTTTTAAATAAATTAAAACTTAAATTAAAAAAGATATAAACCAAGAAAAATAAGGGCTAATTCATTTATAAGTATTAAAATTAACTTTTGAAAAAATATTCAAAATTAGTTTAAAGAAATAATATTTTATTATCAAACTTTAAATGTTTCACGTGAAACATCATTTGCAGAAACAAAAAAACTAATGTTTCACGTGAAACATAGGATATATTTACTTTTTAAATAAATTAAAACTTAAATTAAAAAAGATATAAGCCAAGAAAAATAAGGGCTAATTCATTTATAAGTATTAAAATTAACTTTTGAAAAAATATTCAAAATTAGTTTAAAGAAATAATATTTTATTAATTATTTTATTATCAAACTTTAAATGTTTCACGTGAAACATCATTTACAGAAATAAAAAAACTAATGTTTCACGTGAAACATTGGTAGAAAGACAGAAAAAGAAATATAGTTTCACGTGAAACATAGGATATATTTACTTTTTAAATAAATTAAAAAGTAAATTAAAAAAGATATAAACCAAGAAAAATAAGGGCTAATTCATTTATAAGTATTAAAATTAACTTTAAAAAAAACATTCAGAATTAGTTTAAAGAAATAATATTTTATTAATTATTTTAATTATCAAACTTTAAATGTTTCACGTGAAACATATAATATATTTGCTTTTTTATAATAAATAAGCTATTATTATTAATGGCACAACATTTATATCCGAAACAGGTCAGGATCGGAAGATAGCAGCCTTAAAGATCTCTGAATGTGTGTGCCTTTTATTATGGTGATAGTATGAATAAATATATGAAATTAGCTTTTAAAGAAGCGGAAAAAGCTTTAAAAACAGATGATGTTCCCGTAGGAGCAGTAATAGTTGAAAAAGGAAAAATATTGGCAAAAGCTCATAATACCAAAGAAAAAAAACAAATGGTAACTAGGCATGCCGAAATAAATGCTATAGAAAAAGCTTGTCAAAAAAAACATTGTTGGTATTTAAATGATTGTGTTATGTATATAACATTAGAGCCTTGTAAAATGTGTATGGGCGCAATCGAACAAGCGCGAATAAAAAAAATAATATATGCCACCAAACGTGAAAAAAAAGTAAATAATATTTTTCCACAAATTACACAAGGTGAAGGTGAAAACGAAGCGCGAAATTTATTAAAATCCTTTTTTGAAAATAAGAGAAAATAGTGTAAAGTTATTTTCTTTTATTTTCGATAAATGATATAATTAGATTAGTGTTTAGAAGGTGATAAAGGTGTATCAAGCATTATATAGAAAATATCGTCCAAAAACTTTATCCGAAATTAGTGGACAGGATGTAATTGTAAAAATAATTCAAAATTCTATTCAAAATAATCATATTAACCATGCTTATTTATTTGCCGGTCCAAGAGGTACTGGAAAAACAAGTATTGCGAAAATATTCGCTAAAATGGTTAATTGTGAAAATTTAATCGAACAAGGTCCTTGCGGACATTGTGTTAGTTGTACACAAAGCAATAATAGCGATATTGTGGAAATAGATGCCGCTTCGAATAATGGTGTTGACGAGATAAGAGAATTAAGGAATAAAGTTAGTTTAGTTCCATCTTATAGTAAATATAAAGTATATATAATAGATGAAGTCCATATGCTGACGACGGGAGCTTTTAACGCTTTACTTAAAACCTTAGAAGAGCCACCAGGACATGTAATCTTTATTTTGGCGACAACCGATCCTCATAAAATACCAGAAACTATTTTATCTAGATGTCAACGTTTAGACTTTAAAAAAGTCAGTGAAGAGAGCATTGTTAAACGTTTAAAACAAATAGCTGAAGCTGAAAAAATCGATGTTGAAGAATTAGCTTTAAAAGAAATAGCGCGATTATCAGATGGTGGAATGCGTGATTCCATTGGCATGTTAGATCAAGCTGTTGCTTATGCTGAAGGAAAAATATCGGCAAAAGATATACATGATATTAACGGAACCTTGACAGCGGAAACACTAAAAACTTTAATTAATGTAATAATTACAGGGGAAATCGACGAAGTTTTTAAAATTGTTAATAAATTTAACGAAGAAGGTAAGAATTTTGTCAAATTAACAGAAGAAATTATTACTTTTATGCAAAATATGTTATTATTTCAAAAGGCTCCTAGCTTTTTTAAATCAATTGAAAAAGAATATGATTTATATAAAGATGTTTCTCAAAAAACAAATTCTGAAGATATCTTAGGCTATATTTTGGTTTTAAATAAGTTTTTATCGGAAATGAAAACTACTAATAATCCAAAATTATTACTTGAATTAGCATTAATTCAAATAATGAATAAAGAAGATATGGTAAATAGAGTTATCCATATCGATAGTACCAAGGAAAAACAGAATGAAGAAAAAAATAATCAAGAAAAAATAGAAATAAAACCTGAAGTCAAAATAGAAGAGAAAATAAAAACAGAACCTGAAGCAAAAGAAGAACAAATAGAAAAGAAAACTGAAGAAAAAAGTGAAGATAAAAAAGACAAGCCTTTAATGGTGCCAAAAAAAGAAAAAGAAGATAATAAACAGCTAATGGAATTAAAAAATATAAGAATAAATAATACTTTAGCTAAATTTTCTAAACAAAAAATGATAGCGGTTAAAAAAGAATTAGAAAAATTAAATGATTATATGTTAGATACCGATATTAATTCTTTTATTGAAATAATATTAGATGGAATGTTAAAAGCCGCTAGTGACGATAATTTAATTTTTGTTTATAAAAATGAAAGAACAGCTAAATTATTTAATGATAATATTTTAAATATTGAAAAAGCTATTCATAAAGCTTTAAAATATAATTATAAAGTAATTGCCACGGATATAAATGATTGGGAACAAATAAAAACTGAGTTCAATGGCAAGAAGAAAACTTACCAATATACTGAAGAAACTAAAGAAATGTTAGAATCACTTAATAAGAAAAAAAAGGAAACTGAATTTAACGAATTTAAAGATATAATCGAATATAATTAGGAGGGATAATAATGAATATACAAGCAATGATGAAACAAGCACAAAAAATGCAAAAGGATATGATGAATTCTAAAGAAGAAATTGATAATATGACCTTTGAAGGCAAATCTTCTTTAGTAACTATCACAATGAAAGGAACAAAAGAAATAACTAAAGTTAAAATTGATGCCGAGCAAATTGAAAATGATGAAATTGAAATGTTAGAGGATATGATTTTAGTTGCTGTTAATGAAGCTAGTAAAAAAGTCGATGAAACAACCGAAGAAAAAATGGGAAAATATACGCAAGGAATGCCAGGTTTATTTTAATGTATCCAAAGACTATTAATAATTTAATTGAATGTTTTAAAAAATTTCCAGGAATAGGCGAGAAAACAGCTGAACGTCTCGCTCTTTCATGTTTAGAAATGGATGACGAAACAATTGAAACGTTTTCTAAATCTTTAAAAGACAGTAAAACTAAAATAAAAAAATGTAAGATATGTGGTAATCTATCAGAAGAAGATGAGTGTTCAATTTGTAAAGATCCATCACGTGATAAACATTTATTATGTGTTGTTGAAGAAAGTAAAAACATAATTTTATTCGAAAAAATTGGAACATTTAATGGTGTCTATCATGTTTTAAATGGTCTAATTTCCCCACTAGATGGCATCAACCCTGAAGACATAAACATTGCTTCACTGATTAAACGAATTGAAACTGATGAAATTAAAGAAGTTATTTTAGCTGTGAAACCAACAGTTGAAGGGGAAACTACGGCTTTATATATTAAAAAAATGTTAGAAGGAAAACCCGTAATCATTTCCAAAATAGCGCATGGGATACCAATCGGTGCCGATATGGATTACATTGATTCTTTGACCTTAGAAATAGCTTTATCTGAGCGTAGCCAAATTTCATAAAACATCAGGCAAAAATATATAATATACCAGAGGTGTATTATGCTTGATAGAATAACAAATATTTTAAAAAAAATAATCGTCGGTTTTTTAATGTTATATGGTTATAATCTATTAGTACCTTCAGCCGCGATAATTCCAATTAATGTTATAACGGTAATTTTACTTACTATTTTTGGCTTGCCAGGGCTAATCTTTTTAATTATAATTAAATTAATCGTGTATTAGAGGGATGAATTATGTTAGATGAATATCAAAAAAAGCAACCTATAATTTATAAAATTTTAAAAAACGCCGTTAATAAAGATAAGCCATCACATGCTTATCTCTTTGAAACTAATGGTTTTTACGATAGTTATAATTTAATTATGGCTTTTGCAAAAGCTTTACTATGCCCAAATAAATATACCAATGAAGAAAAATGTCAAAATTGCCATCAATGTCATGTAATCGATCATGGTAATTTCCCGGAAATAAAAACAATTAAACCAGAAGGTTTATGGATTAAAAAAGAAGAGCTGCAAAGTTTACAAGCCGAATTTAGTAAAAAAGCTATTATTGGCAATAAGAAAATATATATAATTAAAGAGGCCGATAAATTAAACAAGCAAGCGGCTAATTCAATATTAAAATTTTTAGAAGAACCCGAAGAAGGCATTATTGCTATTTTAATGACCGAAAATATTTACAATGTTTTAGAAACCATTAGATCAAGATGTCAGATTTTAACCTTAAAAGAGGATAGTCAAACAGAAAATGTGAATGATACATTAAGTAAAATAGGCCAAATATTATACGAAAAAAAAGAATTAACCGAAGAAGAACAAGAAAAAATAGAAAAAATTTTGAAATTTATAAAACATTATGAAACAAATCATTTAGACACCCTTTTATATACCCAAAAATTGTGGCATGATTATATTAAAACTAAAGAAGATTTAGAAAAAGCTTTTAATTTAATGATTTTATTTTACAAAGACCTTTTAAATTATTTAAATAATTTAAAAATAGAAATTTTTGATAGTTATGAACCATTAATTAAAGAGATTGCTTTAAAAAATACTTTAAATGATGTTTGTTATAAAATAAATATCTTGACAGAATTTAAAGAAAAGATAAAATATAATGCAAACACATTATTGTTAATGGACAAGCTGATTATAACTTTAGAAAGGAGGGATTAAGTTGAAAGAGGTCGTAGGTATTTCAATTAATGATATGGGCAGAGTTTATTATTTTGATCCAAATGGATTTGAACTCAAAAAAAATGTTACCGTTATCGTGGAAACTGATCAAGGTTATCAATTTGGAAAAGTAGTTAGAGAAAAATTTGCCATTAATCTTCATGATTTAAAAAGTCCTTTAAAACAAGTTATCAGAATTTCTACTAAAGATGATTATCATAAACATTTAAAAAACCTTAAAGAGGCTAAAACAGCGTTAGTTAAATGTCAAAAATTAGCTGATGAAAAAAATTTACAAATGAAAATTATGGATGCTAGCTATACTTTTGATCGGGATAAATTAATTTTTCGTTTTTTAGCGGATAATCGTGTTGACTTTCGTGAGTTAGCTAAAGAATTAGCTTCTATTTATAAAGTCCGTATTGAATTAAGACAAATAGGCGTACGTGATAAAGCCAAAGAAGTTGGCGGGTGTGGTTTATGTGGTCAAAAATTATGCTGCTCAAGATTTTTAAAAGATTTAGATGCCGTGTCAATTAATATGGCCAAAAACCAAAATCTTTCTTTAAATCCTTCGAAGATAAATGGGGTTTGTGGCAGACTTCTTTGCTGTTTAAAATATGAAGATGAAGAATATAAAGAATGTCGTCATGGGATGAAAAAAATTGGCGACAAAGTAAAAACAGAATTTGGTGAAGGAAAAATTATTGGTTTAGAAATTTTAAAACAACAATATAAAGTAGATGTTGAAGACCATGGAATTATTATGGTCGATAGAGAAGCATGCAAGTAATCAATTATTTACTCGGTTATAAAAATTTAAAAATATATCAGGATACAGATATGTTTAATTTTTCTTTGGATTCTGTTTTACTTCCGAATTTTATAACTTTAAATAAAAAGGTCAAAAACATTTTAGATATTGGTACTGGTAATGCACCAATACCTTTAATTTTAAGTACTAAAACGGAAGCGAAAATAATTGGGGTCGAAATTCAAAAAGAGGTAAGTTTACTCGCCAAAAAATCAGTTAAATTAAATAAATTAGAAAAGCAAATTGAAATCATTACTGGGGACATTAATGAAATTGCCCAAACTTTACCTAAAAATCATTTTGATATTATAACTTCGAACCCACCTTTTTTTGAGCTAAATGAAAATTCACATTTAAACGACAAAGAATATAAAACCTTAGCTCGTCATGAAGTAACTTTAAATATTAACGAGCTTTGTCAAATTGCTAAAAGTCTTTTGAAAAATGGTGGCACTCTAGCGCTTGTTCATAGGCCCGAGCGCTTACTTGATATTTTAAAGGTTATGCGGGAAAATAACATTGAACCGAAAAAAATAAAATTTGTGCATCCTAAAAAAAACAAAAATGCGAATATTGTTTTAATTGAGGGAGTGCTTAATGGTAAAAAAGGCCTAAAAGTCACTTCCCCACTTATTAGTCATAAAGCCAATGGCGAATATACCGATGAAATAAAAAAATATTTTGAATAGGTGATTTTATGAAGCAAAAAAGTTATGATGGAATGCCTACTTTATATCTGGTCCCAACTCCGATTGGTAATTTAGAAGATATTACTTATAGGGCGATTACTATTCTAAAAAGTGTTGATGTTATTTTTGCTGAAGATACGAGAGTAACTCGTGAATTATTAAATAAATTTGACATTAAGAAAAAATTAATTTCCAGTCATTTATATAATGAAAATAACAATCAAGAAAAAGAAATAGAATATTTAGAAGATAATAAAAATATTGCGATTGTAAGTGATAGAGGGACACCAGTTATCAGTGATCCCGGCTATATTTTAGTTAAAGAAGCTATTTCAAAAGGCTATAATGTGGTGTGTCTGCCAGGGCCAACCGCTTTAATTCCCGCTTTAGTGATGTCAGGACTTGGCGATGGACCCTTTACTTTTTATGGCTTTTTAAACAGTAAAGAAAGTAAACGAAAAAAAGAATTAGAAGCCTTAAAAGATCATAAATTTACTTTGATTTTTTATGAAGCTCCGCATCGTCTTTTAAAAACCATGCAAAATATAAAGGAAATTTTTGGCAATCGAGAAATCGCCATTGTTAGAGAAATTAGTAAAAAATATGAAGAAGTAATTAGAGGTAAAGTGGAAACCATCATTTCTAAACTAGAAAATATTAAAGGCGAAATAGTTATTGTCGTTGAAGGTAATAAGGAAGAAAAAGATTTTAGTGATTTATCAATTATGGATCATATTAATATTTATTTAAAAGAAGGTAAAAATAGTAAAGAAGCGATTAAACTAGTGGCTAAAGATCGTCATTTGGCTAAAAGTGAAGTCTATAATATCTATCACAAAAAGGAGGAATAAAATGAAACTTATTGTAGGTCTTGGTAATCCTGGTAAAGAGTATGAAAACACCAGACATAATGCCGGATATAGATTTATTGATGCTTATGCTCAAAGTAAAAATTTAAAATTTGATAAAAACAAATTTAACGGTACCTATACAGAATTTAAGCACCATAATGAAAAAGTTATCCTTCTAAAGCCTGAAAAATATATGAATTTATCGGGTGAAGTAATTAAAGACTTCGTGAGTTTTTTCAAAATCGATCTTGAAGATATATTAATTATTTGTGATGATTTAGATACCGAAAAAGGAAAAATAAAAATAAAATATAAAGGTTCATCTGGGGGACATAATGGCCTTAAAAATATCGAAAACAATTTAAAAACCCAAGCATATAAACGAATAAAAATAGGAATTTCAAACAATAACGATAGCGATAAAATCGATTATGTTATTGGTAAAGTTTCTAAAAGTGAATTAGAAAAAATAAATATAGTAAATGCGAAAGCCGAAAACATTATCGACGATTATTTAGATATGTCATTTGATAAATTAATGAATAAATATAACAAAAAGGAATCATTATGAGTTTTTTTGAAAATATATTTACCAATGATAAAGCTAAAGAAATCGTCGGACTTAATACCGAATTAAAAAGCATTTATACATATAATTTATTTAAAAAAGAAAAGAAAAATATTCTTTTAGTAACTTCTAATTTACATGAGGCCAGTAAACTTTATACTTCACTTACCCACTATACTGATAAAGTATGGTTTTTTCCGATGGATGATTTTTTAACTAGTGAAGCTATTGCGGTTTCTCCCGAATTTAAAAGTACAAGATTAGAAACCATCAATAATATCTTAAATAACGATAAAAATATTATTGTCGCTAATTTAATGGGTTACTTACGTTTTTTACCTCCTAAACAAAATTTTGAACAAAGTTTTTTAAAATTAAAAATAAATAAAGAATATGATATGTCAAAATTAGTCGAAAATTTATTTAAGTTAGGTTATAAACGCGAAGACCTTGTTAATATGACTGGGGAAATAGCGGTTAGAGGTTTTGTTTTAGATATTTTTCCAATTAATTATGATAAACCAATTAGATTAGAGTTTTGGGGCGATGAAATTAGTTCAATAAAAACATTTAATGTCGATAACCAACGAACAATTGAAGAAATTAAAGAAATTACTATTTATCCTAATACGGAATTTTTAATTGATCAGGATCCTTTTGAAATTCCTTATCGCGATATGTATAAATATACCAAGGTTACGAATATTGGTGGCTATTTAGATAATAAAATAACTATTTATGATAATTATAATGATTTAAAAAACAATTATCAGTTTTTAATGGAAGAAGTTTTTGAATATAATATTAGTTTAGATCGCTCTAAAGACACAAAATATATGAATTCTTTTGAAGAAGTCGCGGAAAAAGACCCAATTATCTTTGAAACTTTCCTTCAAAAAGAAAATGTAAAAAACACACAAATATTAAAAAATGTTGATATTCCATCATTTAAGTTAAATAAAGAAGCTATCAATAATTTTTTGAATAATTCTTTAGACAAAGGTAAAAAGGTTATAGTTTGTTTAGATAATCGTTATCAAATTAATAAAATTACCGAATTTTTAAACAATAAAAATATTATTTATACAAATGAAAATAAAATTTTTGATCAAAAAATCAATTTAATTGTAAAAAAAATCAGTAGTGGTTTTATGACTGATGAATATGTGGTGTTGTCAAAAAAAGAATTGTTTGGAGAAAAAGAAGACAATGCTTATAAAACCAAGTTTAGATATGGTTCGAGAATCAAAGATATTTCCAAATTAGAAATTGGTGATTATGTCGTTCATGGAACCCATGGAATTGGGAAATATTTAGGGATAAAAACGATTGTTAAAAATGGATTAAAAAAAGATTATTTAACGATTGAATATCGGGATAGTGATAAATTATATATTCCCGTAGAGAAAATTGAACTTATTTCTAAATTTTCCGGTAAAGAAGGAGTAGTTCCCAAAATAAACAAATTAGGTAGTCACGAATGGGAAAAAACTAAAGCGAAAGCGCGCAAAAAAGCTTTTGATATGGCTGAAGATTTATTAAAGTTATATGCATTAAGGGAATCTAAACAAGGTTTTGCTTTTGCGAAAGACACGGAAGAACAAATTGAATTTGAAAAAGAATTTGAATATGAAGAAACTTTAGATCAAATAAGAGTAACTGAGGAAATTAAAAAAGATATGGAAAGTATAAAACCGATGGATCGACTTTTATGTGGTGATGTTGGTTATGGTAAAACCGAAGTAGCTTTTCGGGCAATTTTTAAATGTATTTTATCTAATAAACAAGCGGCTATTTTATGTCCAACCACGATTTTATCTTCCCAGCACTATCAAAATGCTTTAAAACGTTTTTCCTCATTTCCAATTAATATTGCCTTATTAAATAGATTTGTTTCTAGTAAAGAAACTAAAAAAATAATTCAAAATTTAAAAGAAGGCAAAATAGATTTATTAATCGGAACACACCGAATATTAAGTGATGACATTGACTTTAAAGATTTAGGCCTTTTAGTTATCGATGAAGAACAACGTTTTGGTGTTAAGCATAAAGAAAAAATAAAACAATATAAAAACAATATTGACGTTTTAACCTTATCGGCAACGCCAATTCCACGAACGCTGCAAATGTCGATAGCTGGACTTCGCAGTTTATCGATGATTGAAACGCCACCTGTTAATAGATATCCAATTCAAACTTATGTCCTTGCGGAAAATAATCAAATTATTAAAGAAGCTATTTATAAGGAATTATCAAGGAATGGTCAAGCGTTTATTTTATTTAACCGAATTCAAAATATCGAATCGAAATTAAGAGAAATTGAGGCTTTAGTTCCCGATGCGAAAATAAAATTTGCCCATGGCAAAATGGATAAAAATGAATTAGAAAAAGTTATGCTGGAATTTAATAATAAAGAATTTGATGTGCTTTTATGTACGACGATTATCGAAACCGGTATTGATATTCCTTCGGTTAATACTTTAATTATTATTGATGCCGATAATTTTGGTCTATCGCAACTTTATCAAATTAGAGGTCGTATTGGTCGTAGTAATAAAATAGCTTATTGTTATTTAATGTATAATCAAAATAAAGTTTTATCAGAAGTAGCTACTAAGAGATTAAAAGTGATTAAAGATTTTACCCAGTTAGGTAGTGGTTTTGCGATTGCGATGCGCGATTTATCAATTAGAGGTGCTGGGGATATTTTAGGTAGTGAACAAGCTGGTTTTATTGATAGTATTGGTATTGAGTTATTTTTAGAAATGCTTAATGAAGAGATTCAAAAATTAAAAGGGCAAGAGATAAAACCAGTAGTTTTAGACGAAAGGCCACCATTAATTGACGTCGAAACTTCTATTAGTGATGATTATGTTAGTGAAGAAGATTTAAAAATTGAAATCCATAAAAAAATTAATACGATTGATTCTTATGATAAATTAATTGAGGTTAAAAATGAAATTGAAGATAGATTTGGAAAAGTATCTGAAGAACTTCAAATTTATATGTGTGAAGAATGGTTTGAAAAAGAAGCTTTGAAATTAGGTATCAAACAAGTTCGGCAAACTAAAACCTTTGTGGAAATTACTTTAGATAAAGAACTTACAAAAAAAATAGATGGTGAATATTTGTTTTTTGAGACAAACGAACTTAGCCGAATGTTTAGATTCAGCATGAAATTTGAACGATTGATAATTATTTTAGATACTATCAAATTAGAAAAACATTTTATTTATTATCTAATTGATTTTATCAAAATATTAGAAAAAAGTATAAAAAAATAATTGAGCTTTGATGTCCGTTATTTGGAATTAACATCAAAGCTCAATTGCTTTTTAGAAGATAAATGAAATAGTTTATTTATCTAAATAACTCATTAATTTAGGAACAATCTGTTTTTTTCTAGACACAAGACCTTCAAAGAAATGAGCTTCTTTAATATTTTCTAAATTAAAAGCATTTTCGAAAATTTCCTGACTTTTTTCATTAAATAAAATATAGGAACCATTTTTTAAAATATCCGTTATAAATAAAGCCGTTGCACGATAATCTTCGTCAGTATACATATTATTTAATTCTAAAATAATTTCATTTTTGCGTTTTAGTATTTCTTTGGTATTCATTGTAGAGATTTGACCAATACCTACTTTTTGATTATCAATCATAAAGTTTTTAAAATCACCATGAATGATTTCACCAACGGATTTGCCTTCAATACTTGAGCCAGCATTAAACATCTGCATGCCAAAATCCGTATAATCAATCCCTGTTTGCTTAGATAGGGAAAGAAGAGCAGACTTATCAAATAAAGTCGTCGTTGGCGAAGTTAAAAGTAATGTATCAGAAATAATCCCGGCCATCATTAGGCCAGCGATATGTCTTGGAATATCGACATTTTGTTCTTTAAACATTAAATACAAAATAGTGTTAGTGCACCCAACTGGCATATTTCTAAAATTAATCGGCATGGTAGTACCAATATTACCTATTTTATGATGATCGACAATTTCCACAATTTCCGCTTCGTCTAAACCGATAACACTTTGTTCTTTTTCGTTATGGTCCACTAAAATGACCTTTTTCGGTTTATTATTATCAGCGGTACTAACTCTAAAAATACCACGGCATTTACCAGAGTTACTTAAAACAGGATAATTGCTGAATTTTTTCTTATTAGCCATATCTAAAACATCAAATAAAGAATCATTTTCATTAACGCAAATAATGTGCATACTGGCAATGTCTTCAATATAGTTACTTAAAATAACTAAATTGGCAGCCGTAATTCCATTATAATGAGTTTGTATAATATCAACTTTATTTTTTTTCGCAATTTCTAAATGTTCAGGGAGCATTTCGACATTATTAGTTAAAATAATGATGGAAGCTGAGCTATTAACCGCATATTCAATAATACTATGTCTATCACCAGTAATTAAAACACTATCGCGATCTATTTTTACTTCTTCTTTAAAAGTAATACTGCGATATGAAGGGGAAATGATTTCTCCTTCGATTTCTTTATCAAACCTTAAAATAGCTTTACCCTCTAAAGCTTCTAATAAATTGTCGTAAGATGTGCGAACACGATTGAAATTACCGGAAATCAAATCACTCATAACGTGTTTAAGGGAAACAGCCCCTTTATATTTGCCTTCCGAAGAAACGATTGGGAGCATACTAATATTAGTTTCGCGCATTTGATTATAAGCTTTAAAAATTGAATCTTTTTCATGTAAGAAAAAACCTTTTTCATAATGGACATCTTTAACCTGGATACGGACATCATTTAAATATTTGGGAGCTTTTACATCGAAATAATTCAATACAAAAGAGGTTTCTCGGCTAATATTACCGAGAACCCTAGGTTCGGTTTTTTCTCCCAATTCATTTTTTAAATAAGATAGAACGATTGCTGATGTGACACTATCAGTATCAGGTTTTTGATGACCAAAAATTAAAGTTTTAGCCATAAAATTCCTCCTTATAAATATTTTTCAGCTATAGCCGTTGCCCAAAGTACTAATAAACAAACAACAACAGTGATGATGAAAGCCGCTATAAAAAATTTAATACTACGGGCATAATCACTGCGATGATCATATACGTTTTCTTTTTCAGAAATTTTTGAAGGATCATCATCGATGTGGAAATCCATATGATCGTTAACGAATACTTCAATTCCGTTTTTACTTTCAGTGACGTTTTCTTTGAAAGAAAATTTAGTTAAGGGCGCAATTTCGTAAAGTGAAAAGTTTTTTTGCTCTGGATTTTCCGTTAAACTATTAAGTTTATTAGTTACAACATAGATAAGTTCGTCATAAGTTTTAAAACTATATTGTCCTTGATAACCAATTAAATTAGGCTCATAGAAAAACCATTCTTTACCATCTGAAAAAGCTACAAACCAATGCCTAAACGTTTGATAATCTTTAGAGGTATCATTTTTTTCAAAGAAAAGTCTCATAACTTCATAGTCTGATGCTGATAAAAAAAGAGCCATAAATTCCATTGCAGAATTGTTATTGCGTAAATTGAAATTGCGGCCATTAACATGAGCTTTATTATTTTTGATAGTAAAATCGTATAATTGATTAGGCGTTTTGATTCCAATTTTAGTATAGTCATTTAAAATTTGTTCATTTTCCATAATCCACCTCAATTAATCTTTTATAACTAATAATATAATACCACATAAACCAGATAATAGCAAAAATAAAAGTATATTTTCTGTCAATTAAACACACACTATACATTAGAAAGAAGGTAAAAAATGAAAGCAACGGGAATTATAAGGCGAATTGACGATTTAGGAAGAATTGTGATTCCTAAAGAAATACGCCGAAATTTAAGACTGAAAAACGGCGAAAATTTAGAAATTTTTATCGATGAAAATGAAAACATAATTTTAAAAAAATATAATCAAATTGATAAACTAAAAGAATTTGGGCAAAACATTGCCGATGCCTTTTCTAATATAACCAAAAACAATCTTTTTATTACTAATACCGATACTTTTATTGCCGCTAGCGGTCATAAAAGTAATTATATTGGCAAAGATATTTCCGACGATTTAATTTCTTTAATTGTCTCAAGAGGCGATATTAAAATGGAGGGGGCCATTAAAATGACAGCCGCTGAAAATGAACAAGGATTTTTTGCTTTTAGTCCAATCATCGCTAGTGGAGATGTTATTGGTTCGGTTATTTTACTGGCGGATCAAGCGATTAGAGATGAGGAATTAAAACTTTTGAAAATAATTTCAACCTTTTTAGCGAGGTATATTGAAGAATAAAAATAAATATGCTATAATTAGGCATAAGCGATGAAGGAAAGAAAAATAGGTGACTTTATAGAGAGTTTATGGTTGGTGGAAATAAACAAGGTGACTATTCCGAATGGTTCTGGAGCTTCTTAGCCGAATAATTAAGCTAAGGCGTATATCTGCGTTAAAGATTTAAGGTAAGCAATAGCTTATAAATTAAGGTGGTACCACGTAATTTACGTCCTTATGTTTAAGGATGTTTTTTTTTGGAGATGATTAACATGCGCAAATTTGAAAAAATCAGTTTATCACAGTTTATCAAGGACACAGGATTAACTGAAGCAGAATATCATAAATATAGATTACCTAAAAGAAGCACTAAACATAGTGCGGGTTATGATTTTGCAACCTTAACTGATTTTACTTTAAAACCAAAAGAAATTAAATTAATTCCAACCGGAATAAAAGCTAATATGAATGAAAATGAGGTATTAATGCTTTATATTCGCAGTAGTTTAGGGTTTAAATATAATTTACGGATGTGTAATCAAGTAGGTATTATCGATAAAGATTATTATAATAACAAAGACAATGAAGGTCATATTTTTGTAAAATTACAAAATGAAGGCGATACAATCAAAGAATTTAAATAGGGGGAAAGCATCGTTCAAGGAATTTTTACGAAATTTTTAGTAGTTGATGATGAAAAAGAAATTACCACGCTTAGGAAAGGTGGAATTGGTAGTACAAATGAGGAGGAAGAAAAATGAAAGATACTTTTTATATTACAACATCAATATTTTATGCATCAGCCAAACCCCATATTGGCAATTCATATGAGGGCGTTTTAGCGGATGCGATTGCGCGTTATAAAAGACTTACTGGTTATGATGTAAGATTTCATACCGGTACTGATGAACATGGGGAAAAAGTCCAAAATAATGCTTTAAAAAACGGCAAAGATCCCCAAGAATATGTGGATGAAATAGCTTTAGAAGTTAAAAGATTATTAGATATTTTAAACGTTAGTTATGATAAATTTGTAAGAACAACCGATGCGAATCATAAAAAAATTGTCGGTAAAATATTTGAAAAATTATATGAAAATGGCGATATATATAAAGGCACATATGAAGGCCTTTACTGCACACCTTGTGAATCTTTTTTTACAGAATCACAGTTAGTAGATGGTAAATGTCCTGACTGCGGAAGAGAAGTAAAAAAAGCCAGTGAAGAAGCTTACTTTTTAAAACTTAGTAAATATAATGAATGGTTAAAAGATTATATTTTAAACCATCCTAACTTTATTGAACCTGAAAGTCGTAAAAATGAAATTATGAATAATTTTATTATTCCGGGAGTTCAAGATTTATGTGTTACTAGAAGCTCATTTGATTGGGGCATTAAAGTACCATTTGATCAAAAACATGTAACTTATGTGTGGTTAGATGCCTTAGCTAACTATATTACTTTTTTAGGGTATGATCCCGATAATGAAAGTGATGATTTTAATAAATATTGGCCAGCTGATATTCATATTATTGGCAAAGATATTTTAAGATTTCATACAATTTATTGGCCAGTAATGTTAAAAGCTTTAGGTCTTGCAATGCCGAAAAAAATCTTTGGTCATCCTTGGGTTTTAGCGGCTGATAGTGATAAGATGAGTAAATCTAAAGGTAATGTTTTATATGCTGATAAACTTGTAAATTTATTTGGTGTTGATGCTGTTAGATATTATTTATTACATGAAATCCCTTATGGACATGATGGTTATATTAGTTATGAATTATTAATTGAAAGAATTAATTCAGATTTAGCTAATATTTTAGGTAATTTAGTTAATAGAACAATTACTATGGCTCATAAATATTTTGATGGTATTATTTATAAACCAGAAAAATTGGAAGAAGCTGATTACGAATTAATCGAAATGGCCAAAGGTTTAAAGAATAAAGTCGAAGAAAAGATGAACAATTTAAAAATTGCGGAAGCGATTGATGAAGTTTTTGAACTATATCGTCGTAGTAATAAATATATCGATGAGACTACACCTTGGATTTTAGCTAAAGATGAAAGTCAAAAAGAAAGACTAAAAACGGTTATTTATAATTTGTTAGAAGCCATTAGAACGGCTACGGTTTTCTTACAAGCCTTTTTACCAGATACCGCCGATAAAATTTTTGAGCAGTTAAATACGCAAAATCGACAAATTGATTCTGTAGATAATTTTGATGGTATGGATGATGGTATTAAGTTAAATCAGCCAGAAGTATTGTTTGCGAGAATTGATAAAGATAAGAAATTAGAAGAAATCGAAAATGCCGAATAAAAAAGTAAAAATATTGTAAAATCCTAAAAAAAGGGGTTTACAATATTTTTTTAATGGCATATAATAAGTCGGACACAAAAAAGAAGGGAGGGATAAAATGTTAAAAGACGCTATTACAAAAGAAGTAACTAGAGATAAAGACGGAAACATCAATATTCTTTATGTTAGTGAAAGATTAACACAACTAAAAGATTCGAGAAAAAAATTTGCTTTATGTTCAGGAACTTCTGGTATCATGGCTTTTATCACAGCTCCATTAGCACCTATTGTTTCATTAGTATTTTTAGGAACTGCGATTGGAACTTTAGGGCATTGTTGTGAGATTAATAGAGAATATCAGTCACACAAGAGTGAATTAGAAAAAACGGGCAAAATTAAAACTCGTACAATTTTAAGAAGAAAAAACACAATATAGAATGGTATTAACACTATATTGTTTTTTTTTATGAAATTATAAAAAAGGTTTTTATTTGTCATTTTTAGACAAAAAGTGTTGAGATTTAAAGAAATAATTGATATAATACAATTTGTAGTATGTTGTACGATAGGGGGAATTTGAATGACAGAAAATATAACTATGATGAATGAGGAAAAAACTAAAGAAATAATTTTTCATTCACCAAAACTCGATAAAGAAAAAAGTGGGGAACTTACTGGCTATGCTTCGATTGATAAACCTTGGCTAAAATATTATAAAGAAGGAGTAGACAAAACACCTATTCCTCACATGTCCATTTATGAAATCATAAAAGAAAACAATAAGAATAGACTTAGTAATATTGCTATTGATTTTCGCACTAGTCAAAATAATTTTTCAAAAGGGATTGAAATTACTTATGATAAATATTTCAAACGTATTGAAAATATTGCCCGATCATATATCAATATGGGGTTAAAGCCAAATGATATTGTAGTAACATTATTACCAAATGTTCCAGAAAGCAGAATGCTTATATATGGTTTAAATATTTTAGGCGTAACAGTTTACCCTGTGTCTCTTATGGCATCTGCCGGACAAGTAGATCAAATTTTAGCAGAAAACAATGTTAAAAATGTAGTAGTTTTTGCAGGCTTTTATGATAAATTTAAATCAATAATTACATCTCGTAATCTTGATAGTGTTCTGTATGTTACGGGTACTGAATCTTTGCCCAAATTTTTAAAAATTCTTAACAAATTAAAAAATCAAAAAACAGATGCTTCTTTGACAAAAGAAAATGTTTTACTATGGGATGAGTTTGATAAATTAAAAAAAGGTTACAAAGAAGAATTGAAACCTTATTATGATAAAGATCATACCGCTATTGTCGTAGGAACTAGTGGAACTACTGGAATTCCTAAAGGTGTTTGTTTAACTGATGACAATTTAAATGCAATTGCTATTCAACATCGATTAAGCGATATTATTAAAGAAGAAGAAACAATGCTTGATGCTTTAATTCAATCTATTGGATATGGAGTATCAACAATGCATTATACAACAGTTTATGGACACAAAAATATATTAATCCCAGAATTATTAACGGATAAATTTTCAGAGGTACTTTGTAAGACACAACCTGATCATTTTACAGGAGGACCAGTTCATGTTCAATATTTAGCTAATAGTAAAGAATTTGCCGAAGGAAAAATTCCAAAAATTAAAAATTTAGTTTCTGGTGGAGCTACATTATCTAAAGAATTAGAAAGAAAAGTTAATCAAGTAGATGAGGGCTATGTCGAAAAAGAAAACGATGATAAAATTATGGTAAGACAAGGCTTTGGAGCTACTGAAAATGGTGGTTGCGGGGCCTATGCTCGAAAGGGAACATATAAATTTGGTGGTGTTGGTATCCCATTACCATATGATACAATTGCCGTATTTGAGCCAGATTCAGATCATGAACTTCAATATAATGAAGAAGGCGAGTTATGTATAGAAGGCCCTACAGTTATGAAAGAATATCTAAATAATCCAGATGAAACTAGAAAGGTCTTAAAGCAACATAGTGATGGTAAAACATGGTTACATTTAGCTGACTTAGGCAAAATTGATGAGGATGGACAAGTGTTTATTACAGACAGAATTAAGAACATATTTATGAGAACCGGTTTTAATATTCATCCTTCTAAAATACAAGAATTTTTAAATTCTTTACCTTGTGTAAAAGATTCAGTAGTTATTGGTGTAGATCACCCAGATGAACAAAAAGTACCTGTGGCTTTTATTACTTTAACTGATGATGCTTTAGGAAATGAAAAAGACGTTTTAGAATATATTCAAAAAATGTGTTATGACAATTTGGAAGAACTTTCTATTCCATATGATTGGGTTATTAGTGATGAATTACC
>CANQAO010000002.1 GCA_947589375.1 uncultured Bacilli bacterium
ATATAATCCGCCGCAAGCAGCGGGGCTTGTACCCTGATTAGCAGGGCCCACAAGGGACCCCACTAATTAGTGTCAAATATATTTAAACCTAGATTTAAATCGACATCACCATTAATACCATTTATACGGCCATCTGAAGCAAATTGGAAATAAGTATAGTATTTTTTATTTTTAAATTCTTGTAAAGCATTTTCTCCTAGGGCAAAGCTCGGATGTTTATAAGGTACAAGGTTAGGATTAGCATACCATAAAGTATATCTTTGAGATAAGTAATTAGCGTCTAAATTGTGAGTAAACCAATCATCATTAGCATATATTCCGCAACTATAACCACCATTTATAATTTGCTGACAAAAAGTATCGGCCATACTAGTTAAAAGGGGCTTGCCTAATTTTGATTGGTCATCATCTTCCATATCAAAGAAAACTTGCGTTCCTAAAATAGGTTTATAACCATAAGCCTCTATTCTCTTAAGTAAGTTAAGCATATGGCCAGCCTCACCAGCGGTAGCAATACTCATAGTTGCTTTATTAGCAATAGTTGCAATTTTTGAATTAGAATTAATCATTTCAATATTTTTTGCATATGAATATAAGTAAACAGCATAAGGAATATTTTTGTCCTCGCAAGCCTCGACATAGTTAATATAGTCAGGGTCCATTTGATCACCTGTATAACATGTTTTAGTTTCTATTTGATGTTTTGTGCACGTTCCATCGTTACCAGTTTCACTTCCAAAACCAGCATGAATAATTACAAAATCAATATCATCATTATTTGCAATAGCATCCCAATTTATAGGTGCCGCTTGAGTATTCCAATGTGAAATATCAAAACCATGATAGACAAGATCACCTTTAAACTCTGTTTTCTTAAAATTTTGATTAGCACTATCATTTTCTTTTTTCAAAATTAATTTAGAATTATTGGCAGAACCTGAAGCAGTTATATAAAGTTCACCGGAACTTGATACAAACGATACATTATTATTACCTTGCTCTTTAATACGCCAATGCTGATTAGTTCCGCCATTATAAGGATAAACAACTATTTCAGCACCTTCTTCTTTGCTATTGTCTCTAATGGTTAAAACAACTTTTTTATTTAAAACACTTCTAATCGTATAATAACCATCTTTAAAATATTCAGCATACCATAGTTGATTTTTACGATTACCATTTTTATATAAGATGGTGCTTTGGTTATTTAAAGTAATACCACCACTAATATCAATAGCTTGATTAGTATCAAGTAAAGTTGTAAAACTAAATTTCTTACCATTATAATCTTTACTGGTATCTTTATTTATTTCCGTTGACACAAATTTAAACTTTTGATTCTTATCACCACTATAACTCCATAACTGCAAATTAGTGCCATTTTTCGCTAAACCATGGTAAACATCTAAATATAAGTTATTGCATTTAGAAATTATATAATAGTATCCATCACCGGCATCTTTAATTATCCATTTTTGGTTATCTCCACTCTTTTTTTGATATAATTGAACATTTGTCCCAGGAGTTTTTAAAGATTTATAAACATCCAATGACATATTCTCGCTCATTCCTGTCGTAATAGTATAATAACCATCACTTAAAGGTTCAATTGTCCATTTTTGATTATTTCCACCATTTTGGGCATAAAGTTCAACATTGCTTCCATCATTTGCTTTGGCATTATAAACATCAACTACCATATTATTATTTGAAGTACTTAAAGCACTTTGAATTATATAAGTTCCTTCATCAAGTGGCTGATCAATTTCCTCCATTGATGCTTGTTCAAATTTAAACTTTTGGTTGTTCCCACCATTTTGGGTATACATTTGAATATTAGTTCCAGCTTTAGCGGTTCCATAATAGACATCTAAAGCCAAATTATTACATTTAGAAATTATATAATAATTTCCACCACCAGCATCTTTAATAACCCACTGTTGATTATCGTTGGAATTACTATCATAAACTTCAGTATTGGTACCGGCAGTTTTATTAGCCCCATGAACATCTAAAGATACATTTGTATTTAAAGCCATCTTAATCGAATAATATCCATTATTTAAATATTTTACTTCCCATTTTTGATAATCTTTATCATTTAGCTGTTCTAACTGGACATTAGTAGTTTTAGAAGATATCCCGTTTCTAGGTTGAATTACTAAATTATTATTTAAAGCACTTTCTATTGTATAAGTACCATTATCAATGGTTTGTTTCTTTTCAAACCTCCACTTTTGGTTTGTACCTTTAGTTTCATTATATAATTGAATATTAGTTCCATTCTTATCCAAACTATAATAGACATCTAGATATAAATTATCATGTTTACAAACTATATAATAATTCCCATCTCCAGCGTCTTTAATAATCCATTTTTGATTATTTCCTCCATTATACTTATATAATTGGATATTAGCTCCGGCTTTAGGATTCACCCCATAAGCATCCAATGAAAATGAATTATCAGATACACTTTTAATTGTATAATACCCATCACCTATTGATTTAACATCCCATAATTGGTTTGTCCCACTATTATCAGTATATAGTTGAATATTAGTTTCGTTTTTAGTCCATCCCATGTAAATATCAATAGCCATATTATCATTCATAGCTGATTTAATACTATAAATTCCATCTTCTAAAGCAAAAGCTGTGTCTTTAGCAAAGAAAATAGAAAATACAAATAAAATCAAACAAAATATTTTTTTCATGTTTTAATTTTCCTTCTTTCTACCAATTACAAAATCGTAATTAGTATAAACATCGCCATCAGTTTTTAAAGCTTTATTTAATTTATGAAAATCAGACATTTTTTCTATTTGTTCAAACCTTTTTGCATCATATTTTTTAGTAAGTTCAAACATTAAAATATGTGGACTTACATTATTAAAAGTTGGAATATTATCAAAATCTTCTTTATATTTATCACAAGCTAAAGAAAAAGCTATATGATATAAGAAATAGTTAGCTAGTCTATTTTCATGTTCCCAATATTCAAATAAAATTACTTGTGTTAATTCTAAAATAGGATGATGTTTACATGCGTTTATAAGCCAACTTGAAGAATTAGTTGGTAATTTATCAGTTCGATCTAAACATATATCTTTAAAAACAAATAATGGCTCTTTAGTTATATAAGTAGGTTCTTCTTTAGCTGTACAAAAAACCGTTGAATCAAGCCATAACCCACCATGATTAATTAATAAATTAGCTCTTAATAAATCAGAAAAATGAGTTTTGGTAATAATTCCTTTCTCGTATTTTTCGATTATATAACCGGGAAAATTTGTATAATCTTTATAGTTGTCATCGGTTAGCACAATTACTTCTTTATTCGGCATTGATTTCTTAATAGACTCTACACATTTTTGGATTAATAATGGAGCATTTTCTATTCCCTGAAACCAACACACAAAAACTTTATTAGAAAATTCTTTTTTATACTCTTTTGATTCAAAATTATCTATAAGATCTTTGTATTTTTTAGCCATATCTTTTTTGATATGATGTTTAATCTCAATCGATTTGGCAATATTGTTTTTAATTAAATGATATTTTACTTTTCTATATGCTCTTTTAAAAATATTCATTTTATCACCTCGATAATAAATTTTGCGATATCTTCACTTGAATTAGGATTTCTAAAAAGTCCTAGTTTATCTAGATATCTATCAATATCTTCACTATAAGTATCCGCTTTAAAATTTAAAATATTATCTTCTAGTTCTTTTTGCGTTTTCGCAATTGGAAAAGGCATCTCATCATATGACAAATTAAAGTCTCTCTGCTTTACATATTCATCATAATCATTAGCATATATATAGCAAACCTTTTTCATGATAGCAAAATCAAACATCGTTGAAGAATAGTCGGTAATCATTAAATCAGCAAATATTTCAAGTTCTTCGATTGCATCTATATTAGAAACATTGATAATATCTTTTGTATAATGAAGACTATCCGCTTTAGAAGCAATATTTGGATGCAGTTTTATTAATATAACCCACTCGCCACCAAATTTTTTATTTAAAGTTTTAATTATCTTTTCAAAATCTAAATCGTAATATTTCAAACTTTCGTCATCTCTAAAGGTTGGGCAGTAAATTAAAACTTTTTTATTTTTATCAAGATTTAAAATTTTACGATATTTTTTATCAATAACTTCTCTATCAGAGTTATAAAAAGCATCATAAGCCGGATACCCTATTTCGATAAACTTATCATCATACCAAAAACTTCTTTTAAAAACGTCTTTTTGCCACTTACTACTAGCTAACATATAATCAATCATCGCCGCATCTTTTTGAGCATACTTAACATATTCTTGACTTAAAGTATTGATAACGTCTTTTTCAACTTTTTTAGCTCCTATTCCTCCGTGCCACGTTTGAATATAAACTTGACCTTCCCTTTTCGAAGTATAATAAAACTTACGAGAATTACCAAGCCATAATTTGGCCGTCACTAACTCATAAATGCCTTTAATTGAACCAAATCTAACTTTTTTAACATAACTGGGTAACTCGATACTATCAAATTTTACATAGGAAATTAAAACCACTATTTTATAAGATGGATCGATTTTATGCATGGCTTCGGCAATTAACTTCGGATTATCAGAATATCCCCTACCATTAAAACAATCAACAACGATTTTCTTGTCATCAATTTTACAAATCTTAAATATGTGCCAAAAAAGCATTTTGATAAAAGATTTAATTTTTCGCATGCAATTTACCCCCAATCTTTTTCTTAATTAAATTTTCAACATAAACTCGTTCTTCTTTATTAAACATAAAGAAGTAATTTATAATTACACCTATTACAATAGATAAAGCTATTACGACAAATAACATCATCCAGGTATGAATAGGAATTATAAAGTATATGCCTAAATTAATTAAAGTTAAGACTAAAGTTACAAATAAATATCTGAAAATTTCTGGATAAAATATCGTCTTCTTTACACCTAAACAATGAGCCGAATACATTGGTGTATAAATCAAATTTTTAATAGCTCCAGTAATTGAAGAAACAGCAGCAACCACAACGACTCCTAAATTTGTAGTTTGGAGCAAGATAAAGACAACGGCCGTATTAAATAAACCTAAAAATACGTGCACTAAAGCATTTACTTTTAATTTATTAGTTATTGTAAACACTTGCCATAAAGGCACAATAACTGATGATGCCACACTAGCAAATATAGAAATAATTGATAAAATTGTTAAAAGGTTAATATCCTGTTCCGGTACCCATAAAGCATAAAAAGCCGTTCCGAATACTAAAAGAGCACAGCATGAAATACTCGCAAATACCCCAGTTAATTTCATTGATAATTTAAAATCGTGAATAACTTCATTTAATTTTCCTTTAGCATAATCGATTGTTTGTTGAGGCGCAAAAATACCGGCAAAAGTTGAAATAAATGTACTTAAAGTTGTAGTGATAGTTTTGATAATGGCAAACTGCCCCATCGCAATCGGATTGATAAATAAATTGGTAATTAATAAATCCAAGCCATCAGTTAAAATTTGACCTAATTTAGTAATTGTATTCCAAACCCCTGATTTAACAACTTCAAAAACATATTTAATATCAAAATATATCTTTTTAATATTTATTTTCGGTAATAAGGTTTTAGTATAATACATGTTTTTAATTAAAATATAAATTGAGACAATACAAGAAACTAAACCGACATATAATACATAAGGTTTAAATAACATGAATAAACCTAAAATTAATAAACCACGCATGGCATAAGATACAATATTAACTTTAGCGGCAAGATCTAGTCTATTAGTGGCAAAGGTTGAAGTAGCATAAGAAGCATTAACAATACTTAAAAAGAAATTGATAAAAATAAATAAGAAAAGTAGTTTAACATCAAAAACAATATTCGCTGGTATAGTAAGCAAATTATCTAAAAATAAAACGATAAAGAAAGATGGCATCAGCAATAATAAACCAACAAAGAGATTCGCATATACCGAACTTGTAAAATATTTATTAGCTTTTTCATAATTGCCTTTATGAATTTCAATGGTTATAAATCTTCCAATCATGGAATTTAAAGCAATAGTAAGCAAACTAGCATACATAACAAAATTGTTAGCTAAAGTGATAAATCCATAAGCTTCGACACCGACATTTTTAGTAATATAGGGCGTCAAAAAGAAGTTAATACCCATATTAACACAAAAAGCCAGCATAGTTGAAGTCATATTTAATATTAACTGTCGATTTTTCATTTGCCTAACTCCTTTATCTCTATATAAAATTATACCATACAAGCTAAAATAAGTAAAATAAAAGACAATATTAAATTGTCCTTTTGGTATTATATATCACGCATTTATTAGTGATATAATTTAATATTAACTGATTAGTTGAATTATCATAATGAAGACCATCATAAGTTTCAAAATGAATATTATTATATGAATCGCAATAATGCATATTATCTAAATCATTTTTTTCTAATAACTTATGCATAGCTGCGTTAAATCGCATTATTTCATCATTTCGCATATCAGCCATATCCTTTGTATACATATATCTAGCTTGAACGGGATTTACTGACATGAAATAAAATTCAACATTTTCATATTTATTCGCTAGAGATTTATATAATTTAAAATACTCTACTGCCCGGCTATTTACCGTATCAACTATATTCAAATCATTAACCCCCATATTGATAACCACATGATATTTATAAGCAGCATTTCGACTATCTAAGGTTTCAATAACTTTTGGATAAGCTACTGACTTAAACCAAGGAATTGAAGCACCTGCTTTAGCAATAAAGATAAAATCATTAGGAATATTTAAATATTGACGATTGTTTTCGATAAATTCCATTCGCGAATCCCCTACTACGACAACTTTATTAGAAACAATATTTGGTAAAATGCTTTCATCTTTAATATTGCTTTTTTCGAGTGCACAGAAACATCCATTTAAAGAAAAGAATTGATCAAAAGCAATAAATGATATAAAAACGAATACTATTGTCACAGCTAGTACTGAAAACATTATCTTTAAACCAAAAATAAATCGTTTTTTATTTCGGTAAAAAATAAGATAAAATATCAACAAAACTATAATAGATAAAATTATAAAACAAGTAATATCAAAATATTTAAGATTAAAATCATTACACACATCTAACACCATGATAAATCACCAGAAAATATATTATCACATTTTTTAATATTCGCCAAGACTAAAATCTAAAATATATAAATGGATTGTAAGTTGATTGAATTAAAAAGGCGATTGAAAGTAATAAAATTATAATTAACCATATATCGTAAAGATAAGATAAATAATTATTTTTAGCAGATAATTTTTGATATAAATTATTTACAAAAGGCGCTGAACCAATTGCGGCTAAAACCATATATGGAAGATAATTTAATAAACTATAGTGATCAGCAATAAAGGCGATAATATCACTTGATTTAAATGTAAATATATTATGTAATACTATAAATATTGAATCAATATTTTCAACTCTAAATATTATCCAACCTATACATATCAATATAAAAGCATATAGCCATCTAAAGAAACTTGGAATTTTTTCTAAATATTTATTTAAGAATAATTTTTCAATTAATAAAATAATGGCAAAATATAATCCCCAAATCACAAAGTTCCAACTTGCGCCATGCCAAAAGCCAGTACAAGCCCAAACTATTAAAATATTTCTAATCCATTTCCATTTTGGAACTCTATTTCCGCCTAAAGGAATATATACATAATCTCTAAACTATGAAGATAATGATATATGCCATCTACGCCAAAATTCTGTAATACTTTTGGAAATATATGGGTAATTAAAGTTCTCTAGGAAATCAAAACCAAGCATTTTTCCTAAACCAATAGCCATGTCACTATAACCTGAAAAGTCAAAATATATTTGGAATGTATAAGCTAAAACACCAATAATTAAAATTATGGCTCCGTAATCAGCAATTGATCCATTCAAAATCGTATCAGCAATAATTGCTACATTATTAGCAATTATGACCTTCTTACCTAAACCAATTATAAAGCGTCTTAAACCATCAGTAAATTTTTCTAAAGTAACTGTTCTTTTAGCTAGTTGTTTTTCAATAGTACTGTATCTGACAATTGGTCCCGCAATAAGTTGTGGGAATAAAGCAATATAAGCACCCATCGTTATAATATTTTTTTGCGCTTTAACTTTACCACGATAAACATCGATAACATAAGATAAAGCTTGGAAAGTATAAAAGCTTATTCCAATTGGAAGTAAAATATTTAATGAAGGTGTATTAAAGCCAAAAATATTATGTAAATTATCAAGAGCAAAATTAGTATATTTGAAGAAGAACAATAAGCCTATATTTATTATTATATCTAGCACTAAAAATAATTTACGATTATTTTTAGTTTTATCAATTAACCTGGCTAGAAGGTAATTGATAAAAATCGAGAATAACATTAAAACTATGTATTTAGGTTCACCCCATGAATAAAAGAATAATGAAAATATTAAAAGAATGATATTTTTAAATTTATCTTTACTTAAAAAATAAATTAGAAAAAATATCGGTAAAAACACAAATAAAAATACCAAACTACTAAATACCATATTTATTCGTCTCCTTTACTAAACCCCTTTTTTGTAAATCAATGAAAATTTAAATCAATATTGGCAAATTCGGAATAATCACCAATAACTATAACTTTATCAATCTTATTCTTTTTAATATAATCTTGATAGTTAAATTTTTTATTCATTTCCTGTTCATAATATCTATGATCAACTACATAGGTTTTATGAAAATGCGAAGCCACAAGCAAAGATATGGCTTGTTGATAAGAATTGCCCATAATTAATAAATTTTCTTTATTTTTATTATTGTAAAAATCATAAATAAGTTCACCGGCATCACCACCATAATAATTGAGATAATGCATAATCTCATATCCTTGTGGTACTTTACCTTTTAAATATTCTTCATACTTGCCATATTTACCTTTTTTACCATTTATATACTCATCGTGTTTTAGAATATCAAATTTATATGCTTTAAAACTTTCTTCAAAAATATTTAGTCCTGTTAATTTTGCCAAAGAACCGACACTGTTAGTTTTAAAGTCTATTTCTTCGATTGGTTTTAATACCGGTTCATCCTTACCCTTTAAAAGTTTTATAACTTCGGTATAGCCTTTATATGAACCTTTATGATTCCAATGGTGATCGGTTTTATAAAATAAATTAGAATATTCGTCAAAATTCTTATAAGTAAATGCATCAACATTATCACTATTTATAATTTTAGGAATATCATAAGTTAATTCGTTTTTTGAAAAATCAAATGTTTTGGCATTATTGACAACATAAAAATATAATTCGGCTTGGTTATCAATAACTTCTTTTAATTTTTTCATCCTTTTGGCTATTTTTTGGGCATTTTTTTCTTCATATTTATAATAAGTTAAGACAAATCTATCACTACAATCAAATATAGAAATATCGGTAGTAACTTGTACATATCTATTTTTACAAATTGACTTATTAATATTTGTATAATCAGCAAAAGTCATTACATCATTCATTTTAGTTTTTACTGTTTGCGCGAAAGCAAATTGATCTGATAAAGCCGAATTAAAGGCATTTTGATATTCAGAATTTAAAAATGTATTGACTGTAAAATGCGGAAATTGAGCAAGCGTTCTATTTTCAGCATATGAAAAATCTTTTTGTTCTCTAATCAATGTACTCATTCCCACAAGTAAAATTATGATGAATGTAATTAAAAATATTTTATGTCGCATGTCATCACCCACTAGCATTTATTTATTCTAACATGTTTTGCGTTTGAATACAAGAAAAATAGAAAAATAAATTGTTTAATATTTATTAACCTTCTTTGTTAAGTCCTAAATCAAGATGGGCGAATTGTGAATAATCACCAATGACTATAACCTTATCAATTTTATTTTCTTTAATATATTGAGTATAATCAAAAATTTTACCCATGTCTTTTTCATAAGATCTAAAATCTATTACGTAAGTTTTATGAAAATGAGTAGCTACGAGTAACGATATTGCTTGCTGATAAGAATTACCTACTATTAATAAATTTTCTTTATCTTTGTTGTCATAAAAATCATATATAACCTCACCAACATCACCACCATAATAATTTTGATAGTGTGGCGTTCCATAATCAGTTTGAATATTTCCTTTAAAATAATCTTTGTACATTCCGTATTTACTCTTTACTCCGTTTACATACTCATCATGATTTGGAATATCAAATTTATAAGCTTTAAAATCATCTTTAATATCTTTAGCATGAACTGCTCTTGCCATTGATCCATAATAATCTACTTTAAAATCAATTGTTCTTTTAGGTATTAATACTTTTTCTTTATCGCCTAATAAAAGTCTTATAACTTCAGTATAACCTTTATATGAACCTCTATAATTCCAGTGATGGTCTGTTTTATAAAAATATTTAGTATACTCATTATAATCTTTCCATATGAATTCATCACCATGGTCTCCAAAGTATTTTACAAAATTATATACCTTTTTATTAGTTATAAAATTAAACATTCCAGGGTTATTAACCATGTAAAAGTATGGCTTTAAAGAACGTTCTCCCTCTCCCACTATTTTTTTAAGGGTTTTTATTCTAGTTTCTGTATTATCATCATATTTTTTTTCATATAAAACAGGATTATACACAAATCTATCACCACAATTAAAAATTGCAAATTCATCATTTATTTTTACATATCTATTTTTACAAATAGCTGGATTAATCTTAGAGTAATTTATTAAAGTAGTCAAATCTTGCATATTACTTTTTATAGTTTGTGACAAAACAAATTGATCTGATAATGCATCATTGAAATCATTTTGATATTCAGAATGTAAAAATGTCTTGAGTGTAAAACGTGGAAAATGAGATAATGTTCTATGTTCAGCTACAGAAATATCTTTTTCCGTTTTTATTAAAGAACTCATTCCAATGAGCAAAATCACAAGACAAATTGTTAAAAAAAATTTATTTCGTTTCATAATAAACTCCTTAAATTATGTTTTTCTTTTTTACATAATATACTTATTATAAATGTAGTTGATATTTTATCCCAAATATCATCATCTAACAACATTTATTTATTCTAACATGTTTTCTTTTGAATACAAGAAAAATAGAAAAATTAATTATTGGCAATAAATTCTTCTATTTTCTTAACAATATTTTCATTATTAAATTTCCATTCTTTTGGTTTAAAGGTTTTGGCTTTTTTTAATACCTTTCCTAATTTGTCATTCTCATCTAATTTTAAAATGTAACCTTCTTCATATAAATTATCAACTATTTGTATTTGATGATCATTAGTATGTTCCAAATATTTTGAAAGTCTTGGGACAGCAATTACTTTCTTTTTATATTTTAAACCTGATAAAATACTACCTACTCCCCCATGCGTAATTAATAAATCACATTTTTCCATATATTCATCAAAATCTTCCATATTAACATATTCCAATATTTTCATTTTGTCAGATTTATATTTGGTGTAGCCCGCTTGGACGATTACTTCTTCTTTTATTTCATTTTTATTAATAGAATCTTCAATTATATCTAAAAGTCTTTTAAAACTCTTATCTTGCGTTCCTAATGTAACAAAAATCATAGAGTCCTCCTTAAAATAAGCTTCCCCAATATTTAGCATTTGGGTAAAGTTTTAACATTTCTTCCCACTGAACTAAAAATAAATCGGCAAATTTATATACGTATTTACCAGTTACAGTTTTAGAATTTTTATTGGCAAATGTCTCAATAAAAATAATTTTACTGCCAAATATTTTACCAATTAAACACATTGGACCAGCTATATGAGCTCCAGTCGAAATAATATATTTAGGTCTTATTTTAATATACAAAAAGAGTTCAATAAAACAATTGGCTAAAAGTTTAAAAATGTAAGAAAACTTATGATCTTTAGTGCCATAAATAACAAAATTTATTCTTTTGCCATAGTCTTTTTTTAAATCTTTATTTACTTTAGTTTTTTCAGTAATTATATGGTAGTCATATTTACGAAACAATTTTTTAAGCTGCATTAATTCAGTTAAATGACCACCAGTACTAGATATAAATAATACTTTTTTCATAATTTTAATCTCCTAAAAGCTAGTCAAATACATTCGTTATATTATGAATGTTTAATTACTTATATTTTACCCTGCTCTTTGCTTATTGTCAATTAAATTCACAAATTTTATAAACGTCAACTGTTTGCTTAGATAGAATTTATGTATAGAAAAAAACGATAATTGCTTATCGCTTCTTAATGTACTTTTTTAATTTATTATCAATAATATTTATTATAAACTGCGTTCCAGGAATTGCTGCTACAATCAAAAGCGGAACATAATGAACTAAGTATCTGGCCGATGATTCCCATATACTTAGAAAGATCATTAAGCCAAACAAAGTAATATATACTATAAAATAATCTTTTCTTTTATTTATAATGGCCGAAATCGAACCAAAAATCAAGGATAAATAAAGGAAAAGAATTAAAGCTGTTTCTATAATATAATAAACCGAGAAATACTTTCCATTTGGAATAATAATTTCTTGAATTAGATTACCTTTGCTTATTTGATTTTCAGCTATTGTGCGGCTGCCATGATAAGTTCCATCACCCCAAGTGAAAAGAGCTTTACGATAAAGAAAACTTAAATAGCCACCAATTTTATAATCATTTAATTTTTCTTTGATTTTTTTGATATGACCATTAATCATCTTTTCCTTAGTTTTAAGAGAATAAGTATAATCATAAAGAGCAGCGTTATATACACCAATAAAATCTTTTCCTTTAACATCTGATGGATATTCATATACCCCCATCATTATCCAATGACTATACGGGATTGCCCCATCCTTAGTTGCTTTAAAAAAGCCAATATTATTTTCCGGTATTTTCAAAAGCGAAAGACAGCAAAGCATTGTTAATATAATAATACATAAAGACTTTATATTTTGTTTAAATGTTTTTCTAAAACATATATCAATAATAATTCCAATGACAACAAGTAAACAAGTAACTTTGATTTTTATGCCAATAACCGCTAAAACACCTATTAAAATAGATAATAAAATCTTTTTACGCCCTAATTCCAAATCTCTAATATGAAGATAACAATATAAAATAGCAATTGGAATTGGCATGGCCAATGTATCAGTATAAAATACTGGTAAATATAAATAGAATGCGGATGAAATAAAAATCAAAATCATTGAAAATAAACTATTTTTATTGCCAAATAATTTTTTAATTGTCAAAATAGTTAAAACGGCTGATATATTTACACAAATAATATTAACGATATAAGTAGCTTCTAAAGAATATTTCATTAATGAAAGCATATTTAAAATTTTAAATAAAACAACTTCGATAACAAATAAATATTTATTATTAGGAAAATTAGAAAAATAATTATAATTAACATAATCAATATTACCTAAAGCATAATTTTTAGCTGAATCATAAACGACTTTCCAGTCCCATCCGGGACTATTTTTAGCAAAATACAAAACAAGAATTTGTAAAATGAGAAATAGAGAAATAAACAAGCTTAAATAAATGATTACATTTTTCTTTTTATTAATATTAATTTTAGAGACAAATAGATAAGCTAGTGGGAAAATAAAAATACTTAACAAAACGGCAATTATATTATTTTTTGTAGTTGCCACCTCTAATACTGTTTTATTATCAAAAATAATACCAATAATAAAGATAAAGAATATAAAGGCAAAAATCAGAAAAAACAGTTTAAGTAAAATAGGATATTTTTCTTCAGATGTATTATTTTTCATAGGCTTTTCTTTCCAAAAAATTAAATTTTAATTTAAGCTTGCTAATTTCCCTATCTATAAATAAAACAATAAATACTAAAGCAGTTGTTATAACTACATTACTTACAAACATTATTATAAGTTTTACTACCCCTGGTAATGTAATTATATAAGGATAAATATAGTAAATTAATGAGCTACCGATACCTTGGCAAAAATAGAATGCTAGAGCATTTGTACCAACAAAGCATAGAATATTTTTACTGGTTACTTTTATTTTATCTTTAAGATAAGTAGCCACAATAATAGAATTCATCGCATAAAGGAAATAGCTAATTTGTGGCATAGATTTGGCATCTTGTAATTGTAAAAATCCATAATCACTAAAGTAAAACACAATTATAGTTAGAAAAATATTAATTCCAAGGATACTTATAAAATGTTTAAATGATTTAAAATGGAAATTATACAAATAATAACCTAATAAATATATAAAGGTATATATAAATGTTTGAGGAATTAAAATTAAGAAATTACCATTAAATAAACTCATACCATATAAAACAAATACAAATAATAAAATATATTTAAAATTGTTTAAATCTTTAAAATGTTTATTATATAAATGAATAATTAAATTACCGATGATGGTTACAGCAAAAAACATAAATATAAACCATAACGAACCATTTACCACTGGTAAAATGGTAGAACCATCAAAATGGAAAAACATTGCTTTAATAATCGCATATATACTAAAACTTTTCATGTCGAAACACAAAATAATTATAAAGTATAAAATTAAAAATATTAACCACTTTCTCCAAATCTTAATTAAACCTTTGACTGATTTGAAAAAGCTTTTATTAAAATTAAAAGTCATGCCAGAAATAAAGATAAATAATGGTACGTCCACAATTAAAGATAATGATCTAAGCCATACTGGAACATATACTTCCCCACTCCAAAAGCATGTATGAATTAAAATAATCCAAATAACGGCAAAGCCCCTTAAAAAATCAATTGCATTATCTCTTTTCATCTAATTTCCTCCTAATTTGAAAATTTTATAACTAATTTTTTGTCTACCATTTTTATTGAACCTTTTTTAGGATATGTTGGCATTTCTTGAACTTCTTTTTTCGCAGCAAATATATTAGCCGTTTTAGACATTGAATCTTTTTTATCGACAATATTCATCGAATTACCCATATAATAACTTATAAAACTAGCATATGTGCGATGGTAAGTAGTTGCAAAAGGAGTAATTAACCCTACAACTTGATAATCAAATTTTTCATGTTTAACGGCAAGTGAGCCATTATTTATATTACCAACAATTACCACCGGTGTCTTCCCTCTTTCATATCCTTTAGTATTTTCCGCTTCAATTATAACACGGTTTATAGTATTAATAGTTGACTCTAGTTCCATTTCCTTTTTTTCATATACTTGATTTGAGAAAATAATATTACAAAAAGCAATAAACATCAAAGAAATATAAGCAATTTTATTTAATATTGATTTGTTATTGGCCACTAATAAAACAATAAATACATAAGTAATATTGATACCATATATCATTAGTTCATGAGTCATACCAGCCGTAATAAAATAAATAATATTTAAGGCAAATGGTAAAATTAATAATAATAGTATTATGAAAACAAGATTTCCAGTTTTCACTTTTTTCTCTTTCATAATTTTTAAACTATTATAAATAGCAATTAAAACTACAACTATATTTAAAATGTAAACTATAGTTCTATGAAATGTATGTGGTTTAAAGAAATACTCAAAATATTTTGAATAAGTATCCTTTATACACGTTATTAAAGCCCCAAAACTATCGAAGTTTAAAGCATTAGTGATACTGTTGTAACCATCAGATAAATTAAAATGTAATATATATAATATAACTTTATTTATAATCATATAAGCTATTAAAGAAACGGCAACAATTACTATACATTTAATGCCCTCTTTAAAAACATCTAGTTTATTTTTATCATTAACTAAATCTTTTATTAAAAGTCCAATATATAGTCCAAGAGTAACCCCTAAATAAGCTGGATAAATACCTAAACTAATAATTAAAATGGCGATAGATAGTAATGATATAGCGCCTTTTTTTCTAATTAAATAAACGGCAATTACATTTAAAAGTAAACTAAATATATACATATCCGCATAATTGATATATGTAGCGTTTAGTAAAGTTATGGTTAAACCAGTACAAAGCAATAAAACCATAACTAAAATAGTTAACTTATTTTTAACATCAAATAACTTACAAATAAAATAAATCATTAGTATCATAAATATCGTCGATAAAGCCCCTATAATAACTGGAGGATAATATGGACCTCTAATAAAAGTCCAAACAGGTATTAAAAAGCGCCCTATTCCTAATGAATCCCCATAATATCCAGCATGAAAAATATTCATTGAATCGTGTGAATATAGCATATTAAAATAACAAAAGCCATGGGCAACAAGCATTATAATAGCGGTGACGATTGCCACATATTTTAGTAAAGGTAAATCAATTTTACGGGAAAGTTTCTTCATTTAAATCACCCCAAATATATTAAACTAATTAAAACTATAACGTATATAGTTCCAAGGAGCATTAAAATCTTATCGTGCGAAATTACTTCTATTGGATCGCCATAGCTATTACCTTCAATATCCATCGAATATTTCATCATAATTATCATTACAATTGGTACAGTCCATATGAGTAAATTACTAGTATTTATAATCGTATTTACATCAACAGCCCAAAGTGAATAAAAGACAATGGTAACGGCTAAAAACATATACATGTTTTTGTCTAAAAATTCTTTATTATAATATTTTAAAACTTCTCTAGAATTACTACCATTCTTTTGAATTTCATTACGTCTTTTACCTAAACTTAAATAGAATGAAATAGTTAAAATGGTTAAAATAAGCCAGTTGGATAAAGTTATATCTAAAGATATGCCTCCGTATAAAACCCTAATAACAAAGCCTGAGACTAATATTATAATATCTAATAAAGGAATATTTTTAAGTCCAAAACTATAACCAATATTTAAAACGAAATACAAAAGTAATAAGAGTGTTCCAGGATTAAATAATAAATCAAAACTATATAGTAAAACTAATACTATGAAAAATAGTAATACTGCCAAAATAGTGGCATCTATAACGGAAACTTTACCACTGGCTATTGGTCTTTTACATTTTATCGGATGTTTTTTATCACTTTCTCTATCGTTTATATCATTTATTATATAAATAATACTTGATGTAAGTGAAAAAGATATAAACATAACTAAAAGTTTTAATAATACATCATCATTAAATAGGATGCCGCCAAAAAAGGCCGGTAAGAAAATTAGAACATTTTTTAAATAATGCTTTATTCTCATTAATTTTAAATACTTCACTTTTTAACCTCACATTCGATTTTGCCAAGATATATTTCTTTTTTGTCTTTTAAATTTTGGACTATTTTATAGTTGATTTTATAATCTTTTAAATTAAATAATGCCCCACTAAAATTGTCAATTTCAAGTTTTATATTTAAAGTTTTACCTCTATTTGCTTCTAAATTCATTCTAGTTTGTCCACTAATAGGTAGTTTATTTATAAGCATAGGCTTAGTTGTATAATAAAGATTAGCCATCGTTAAAATTAGTAAAACAATACCGAAGCATGATACCAAATAATGTTTATTTTTAAGTAATATAAATATTGCCATTAAAGGAATAAAATACATTTGCGGATAATATCTAGCCCACCAGCTTTCACCAATGATAAATAAACCTAATATGATAATAGCAAATGGAATACCTAACATAATTAAATCATCATATTCCTTTTTCACGATTAAAATTATAAAATATACAATTATAATTAACAAAGCAATAATTAAGATGCCACTAAAGTAAACTCCATGCCCACCTATTCGTATATCTTCGGTTATCTGCGTTTGTTCATAATAAGTTTTGATAAAAGGTCTCTTTAGTCTTGGTTCACTATGATTAAATTTCCCAATATTTTCACTGTAACTAAAGATGGCATAGAAATTTTTCTCAATCGGACTTTTAGTGTCAAAAGATTCTGGCTGAAGTCCTGTCATAATATCTTTTTTATCTTTACCAATTAGTGGATATAACGGATTATGATGAACAACAACATTTCTCACATAGGAATTGCTGCCAACAATAAATAGACTTACAAATAAAATTATAATAAATTTTAAAGTCAAATGTAAAAGCTCTTTATACTCTTTACTTTTTAGTTTTTTAATTAAATAAACTATATAATAACCTAAACAGAATAACCCGGCATAAAGTAATCCACTAAATTTAAGATTGATTATAATAATTAAAAGGCAGCCGATAACCCAAAAATATTCACGATCATTTTCTTTAATTACCAAATACATATATATTATCAAAAGTAATAATATAAATCCTAAAAAGCCATCTAAATATAATGAAAATATCTGCTCCCAAATAATTGGCAAGGTACATGCCGCGATTGGCATTAAAATCGTTAGTAGCTTATTTTTATAATATTTGTTGACTAAATATGCAATAATGAAAAATACAATAAATAATATTAAGATATTAAATACTTTAGCGGTTTCAATATTATTAGTTATTTTATAAATTGAAGCGCCAATGATCCATGATGCTTTAGGATAATTTTCCGTCCAAATGGAATGATGAGCATCATAATCAATCGTTTTACCGAAGCTTTTGGCACTACTATAGATGGGATTCCAACCTTCCTTAAGCATTCCAATAGCTTCCTTATGATAGGCATTACCATCATAAGAGGTATCCATTATTCTGCCGCATAATGTAAGAGATACTATAAAGATAACGATTACTAAAAGCACCGAAATTAAAATATATTTATAATTTTCTTTTTTGATAAAATATAATTCAATCAATGATAAAACAAAAGCTATGGGCAAATGAAAATAACTGATAGATAAATGGCATAAGAATAAAACTGACGTTATTATTAAAACATTAGCCATCGTAAATAGCATTATCAGTGCTGCATTATAGAAAGATTTTAAAATTTTATCAAACATTATTCCCACCTACACTAATTCATTTTGTTTTTCTCAAACTTATAAATAATTTTAGCCATAAATTTATTAAAATGTTTTAAATATAAATTTTTAGCATTTTTTTTATTTAAATATTTGTTTTGTTTATAATTTGGAAATTCACTTTTCACTTTATTTATGGCCGTTATAGTAGCCTCTTCATATTTTTGTTTATCTTTTGTTTTAGCCATTCTTTTAATAAATGTTCCAAATAAATATCTGACATAAGAGTATTCTAACTCTTGTTTATATTTTTCATATAAATTATTTTCCTTGTAGTAAACGATTATATTATCAAGAATTGTTAACATATCATATAATTTTTCATTATAGGTATAAGTAATTGATCCTTCGCCTTGGGTATAATTACAAAAAGCTTTATCGATAGCACCGATGGAATTTATTTTGGGAAATAACTTAAATAGAAATTCAATGTCTTCATACCATAGTTTTTCAGGAAATAAAGTATCCTTGACAATATTTTTTTTAATAATTTTATTCCAGATTACGGCATATGAATAAATCATATCTTCTTTTATGTCAGCTTTGGAAAATTTATCTTTAACGATACCAGAACTTATATATTTTTTATTGTTTGGATACAAAATGTTCGTATCACAGACAACCATATCAAAATCTTTTTCTTTGGCTTTTTGATACATTTCTTCATACATAGCTATATCTATTGTATCATCGCTATCTAAAAAGCCGATATATTCACCAGTTGCTTTTTTGATGCCGGCATTCCTAGCCCCACCGGGACCACTATTTTTTTGATCAATGATGATGATTTTATCATTATATTGTTTTAAGATATCCAAAGAATTATCCGTACTACCATCATTGACAAAAATAAGTTCAATATCCTCTAAAGTTTGATTTAATAGACTTTGGATAGTTTTTTCTAAAGATTTTTCACTATTATATACAGGTATAATGACACTAACTTTTATCATTTTCTTTTTCCTTCCTACTATCATATAATAAGTAACCAGCAATAAAGCCTAAATATAAGGAAATAATGAGTTCGTCGATTATATGACCACTAAGATATGAAATGCCAAGCGGAAGGATTAAAGCTGCTAAAATAACCGCATCAAATAAGACAAATTTTTTCTTTTTTATTTTTTGGAACATAAAGTATAAAGCAATTAATAGATAAGGGCATAAAAAGATAATGATTCCAAATACTCCAATGGTATAATAATGAACAACAAAATCTTGTTCTAAATACAAATAAGCATTGATAAACCTACTATAACCAAGTCCAAAGAAGATAGTGCCTACATTTTCGTAAGTTTTAGCCACATCTTGAGTAATTAATTTTTGCGAATTTCTATTGCCCACTCTTTTTTCTGGTGAAACTTTTTCAGCGACCTTAACCCAAAAATCACGATGTTCTTTATAAGGATAAATCTCTTTATAGAAAGCTGGATGGGTGCCTGAATATTTCATTTTTTCTTCTAGATCCTCGTTGGTGTTTAAAGATTGCATTTTTTTATCATCTGCATCAGAATAACCAGTTCCCGTATTAACAATTGGGGCTTTTATCATTAAAACAGCACCTAAAGCTAAAATGAGTAATAGCAAGCCAAATTTTTTCCATTCAAATTTATTGGTTTTAAACACAAAACTATAAATCAAATATAGTACAATCATCATGATAAGTATTAAAAACCAGCCATAAGAAGCAACTCTGGTTCCTAGCATTATCATGGCAAATAATGTTAATGAAGTAGTAATAACACGCCATTTCGTAATCTTGTCACATAATGAATATAAACAAATCGTAAATAAAATAAACATCAGACCACTTATTTGATTGGCTGAATTAAACCATCCTTTTGAGGCTAAATCATATGGAATATATCCTTTATTAGAAAACCATGCAAAGAAATTAGCTTTAATAAAGCCTCCGCCATAAGAAGCACAAGCAATATTAAGAAAATTAAGCCCTATAATAATAAACGATGTAATGAAGGCCACAATGACAAATAACTTAATTATTTCTTCTTTAGTTGGTTTTAATTTATAGGTAATTAGAATAATAGCTATGGGCAGTAACATTCTAATTATATAAAAAAGTTCGGTCGTTATACTATATTTAAAAGTAGCATAGTCACTATTATCAATTGTGCCTGCCACAAAATGATGAGCAAGGACATAAGCTAATAAAATGCCACCATATATACCAATAATCTTTAAATTTTTAATGTTTTTCTTGTTAAAAAATATTAAAATAAATAGAAAGGCAACTATCAACATTCTAATAATAGTTGTCGGTGAAAAATGAAATAACTTTATTATTTCATCAGTATATAGAAGATAACAATCTAATATTGGCTGAATTATCAAAAAGATAAAGAAAACCTTTCTAAGTAATTTTTCATCTTGCAATTTTTTCATCATAACACTCCTTTAACTTATTTTTGATTTTTAAAATAATTGCACTTGAATTGTAAGTATAATTTTGTAAATGATTTTTTAAATTTATAAGTTTTTCTTTGTCCTCAATAATTTCTTTTAGGCCATAATAAAGACCATTTTCTGAATTATCTACAACGATACCATTATAACCATTTTTTATAATTGTGTCCATAGCGGCTGTTTGTGTCGCTAAAACTGGCGTATGTAAAATCATCGCTTCTAAAGCTACCAAACCAAATGATTCATAGATAGATGGCAAAACAAGTAAGTCGGCTTTTTTTATTTCTTTATAAGGATTTTGAACCATTCCATAAAAATTAACATCTAATTGTAATTCTTGTTTTAAAGCTAGTAATTTAGCTTTCTCTTCGCCATCACCTAAAATGTTAATATTTAAGTTTTGATCTAAATTATCATCTTTAAGTCTTTTGATTACTTGTAAAAAGCGATCATAACCTTTTACCGGATGCATTCTACCTACCAAAATAACATTTATTTTGTTATTATCATATTTAATAGTCGGTTCCTCTTTACTAGCAGCAATAATTGCCTTATCATCTATTATATTAGGTATCACATTAATATTGTGAATATTATATAATTTTTCAAAAGACACTTTTACACCATTAGATACCGCTATAAAATGATTAAACTTTGGTAAAATTCTTTTGAATAATTTATCATAGTTCCTATTAGGATTACAATTTTTATATTCATATTGAAGCCAGTGAATTTTCTGTTTACTATTGCCAAAAATGGTAAATAAGGCGGTAAAGCCATCTTTAAAGGCAATTTCCACATCATAATTTTTAGTTAGTAATTTTTTTCTTTCTTTTTGAATCCTTTTTTCAATAAAACCAAATTTCATATCAAATATAAGTCTTAATTTCGCCCAAACAAGTGATGGTTTTAAACTTTTTAAAGCTTGCTTTAAAGTTATATCCACACCCTTAAAATATTTTGAACCATAAATTATATTAACCTTATCAGTAACTAATCTATCACCATTATTGTGAAGTACAAGAACATCGGTATTAAAATCATCAAAAGCTCCTAACTTGATTAAATTTTCAAGTAAAATCGAAGTCCCGCCCATTTGCCTTTCATCAGTTACAATTAGTAAATTTGGTTTCATTTAAATCACCACCATTTTTATTTTTTTAATAGACTTATTAATTTGAATTTTTCTTTAAATAAAAGATTACACATTATACGATATTTAAGTGTTTGCTTTCTATAATATTTATTTTGCCTCCATTTTGGAAATTTATTTTTCATAATTTGATTTATTTTTTTTATTTGATCATATTTTTTAAATTCTAAAAAGCGCAATCCCCCATCATGAAGCAAATGATAAATATATAAATATTCAAGTTCTGGCTCATATAACTGATACGCACTATTATTTTTAAAAACTTTAAGTAAATTTTCCATGGCCATAAAAATTTCTTCTAATTTAGCAGAATATTCAAGTTGTTTCATTGTTGAACCTTCACGAATTACATAATAATATAGTTTATCTTGAATATAAATTGTTTTTTTGGAAAAAAGCGTATATGAAGGGACAACTGCAATATCTTCATAAGCTTTTAAATGCGGGAAATACAAATTATTATCTTTGATAATATTCGTCCTAATTAATTTAAAACAAGGCCCTGGATTATTGATAATAAATGTTTTATTATCATTATCTCCTAAAGTTTTTTTATTACTATCATTAGTGACGACATTATCGATAACTAAATAATTATTGAAACATACAATATCAGCATTTTCATGTGTAGCTTTTTCATAGGCAATTTTTAAAGTATCTTTGTCAATATAATCATCACTATCTACGAACATTATATAATCCCCTTGAGCTTCTTTTATGCCTAAATTACGAGCTAAAGCTTGCCCTTCATTTTTCTTATTTAAAAGCTTAATTTTGGGACTATCATATTTTTTAATTAAATTGGCACTTTTATCAGTACTACCATCATTAATCATTATAATCTCATAGTCATCAAATGATTGATTCACTAGGCTATCTAAACATTTAGGCAAATATTCTTCGGTGTTGTAAACTGGTACAATTATACTAATTTTTGTCATTGTTTCCCTCCCATCCTACTTTACAAACCATTTGTATACTGATGGCATATACTTAAATAAATAATATTTTAAATAGTTTTTTAATTTAAAATAGCCTTTAAAATATGATACTGGTAAAAATTTGTCTTTTAAATACTTTTTTAATTTCTTGTCTTTAGTTCGGTAATAGTTATATTTTATAAAATGATTATAATCACGGCATGCTTCAAATTTCAAATGGTTAAGACCTTTCTCTTCAAAAAACACAATACGTTCTTCTAAAGCTTCTAAACCATCTAATCTTTTTTCAGTAAATTCACCGCCCATAATACTACTGGTTCTTTGTAAATAATAATATAATGGGCTTTTGATAAATACGACTTTTTTGGCCTTATCATATAAATGATGAATCACAAATTCGTCTTCATTGATTTTGCCTTTAGGATATCTAATAGTGGAAAATAAATTTCTTTTATAAAGCTTACCCCAAGCTGTACGCATTGCTACAGCTTCATTTTTAGTATATAAGTGTTCTAAAGCTTGAGTAGATGTCATTACTATTTCACCATTAATAGTTTGTTCCTTTGCTGCTTCATTTTCGTTAAATTTTAAATAATTACTAACGGCAATATCAGCATGATGTTTTTGAATAGTATTATAAAGAATTTCACAATATTTTAAAGAAACATAATCATCACTATCGATAAAAGTAATATACTCTCCCCTAGCTATTTCAATACCTTTATTTCGGGCATCAGATAAACCACCATTTTCTTTATGGATAACTTTAATTCTTTTATCTTTTTTGGCGTACTCATCACAAATATGTCCTGAATTATCAGGACTTCCATCATCAACTAAAATAATTTCCAAATCGTTATAAGTTTGGTTTATTAAACTATCTATACATTTAGATAAATATTTTTCTACTTTATAAACCGGAACAACAATACTAATTTTCGGCATTTTATCTCTCCTTATATCTTTTATTATTATAACATTATAGCTATTAAAAAACAAGCAATTAAACTCTTATTTGCTTAGAAAACTTATATCCTTTAACCTAAAAACGTTCTTATCAAAATAAGAACGTTATAAAACAAATATTAACATAAATATTTAGAAATAATTGGGATCTTTTTGATAAGATATATTATGATAAATGAAATCATAAAAACTAAAATTACGATTAAAGGAATTGATAATATAGAATTGCAAATAGATATATCAATACCATAGTTTACCATAATATTTAAAACCAATATATGAATTAAATAAATTCCAAACGTAGCAGGCGCTACTACTTTAATAATGCTTTTTAATTTATTCGAAACTAAACCAATTAAATTGGAATATTTAAAGAATAAGAAAATTCCAACCGCTTCTAGTACAGTAAAAATCACAAATGAGCCATAGAACGCTTCACTTAATTGGCCTAATTTATTCGACATTAAATAAGTAAATATTGTACAGCCTATAAAACTTAAAATAGCAAATGTATAATAACGTTTTTGACCTTTAAATTTATTACTGTTATATAAATAATAACCTAAAAGATAATAACTATAATATTGTAGAATAAAATCTAAAGGGAATTTTAAAATAAAAGTTGCGATTATATTCTGTTTTGGAATAAATTCCATGCCAACAATTGTTTTTAAAATAGCGGCAAAAAGGAATAAGAAAAAACCATATTCTAACAATTTAGAATCATTATCTTTAACTATTTTTCTTAAAAATGGTGTGATTAGATATAAAATACATAACATTGGTAAATACCATAAATGAAAATAGCCTTGTACTGTATGATTAATAATAAAACTTATACTATTCCAATTTAAAGAATGATCCATTTTCATATCTATAAAACTATATACAGCATAAACAATACACCATATAATATATATTATTAGTATTCTCAAAATATATTTTGAGAATATCTCTTTATAAGAGATATTTTTCGAAAGCAAAAAGGCTCCAGAAATCATGACAAATAAAGGCACAGCTGATCTTACTAAACTATCATATATATTCCCTATGTTCCAGTTAAACGAACCGACATCAGCAAGCATGCCAAAGGCCGATACATGAATAAATACCACCATTAAGCAAGCAAAAATACGCAATAAATCAATACGATAATCTCTTTCCATTGGTATCACCTTTCTATTTAAAAACTTTATTCTTTTGCCAAAAATAATTATTAGCCGTTGTTGAACAGTTAGAAATTATTTTTGACCAGAAATTATTAATAAGCAATACTTTATGACATAAAATTAAAACTACCGAGTCAATAATAAATGAAACAAATTTGACAATAAGAAAATTAATAAACTGTTTTACAATTTTTTTATCATTGTTTTTAAAGACTATTTTTTTATTAAAAGCAAAAGATAAAGTAATTGATAAGGCATAAGCAATAATATTACAAATAATAATGCTTTGGATTAAAAATTTATATGATACTAAATATACCAGAACATTTATTACTGAAGTTAACACAGCAAAAAATATATATTGTACTAAACTATGATTAACTACTCTTTTTAACGCCATAAAAACTATATTGTTCAACCATTCTAAAATCTTTAATTATTGCTTTTTCTTCTTTAGAAGTCTTATTTAACGTAATTGCTTTTGTATTTTTATTATCATAAATATATTCTCTTGAGAATACTGGCACTTTAGTTCTCACATAATTTACATATTTAAAATAATCAGAAACATTTAAATTCATGTTATTAAGTACATAAGCTCCTAAATAATTAGAATTTAAATATTTAATTTTTTCGGTTTTAATATTATAGTTAGCTAAAATAACCGCTTTGGTCGTATGTTGTCTTAATTCATTTATGTTTTCGTCTTTTGTATGAAAATATTTAGACGCTAAATAAACCGCTTTACTTTTATCATTATTTACAATTGGTAAATGATCACCGAAAAAGACAATTATTGTTGGTGTTTTTAATTTTTTAATTTGCGTATATAAATAATTTAATGATTTATCAGCATCATATACCCCTTGAGCATAAACACCAATTTTTTCTGTATCTTCTTTAGTGAAAAAATTAGAAGTGGTTTTAACATCATATTTATCATAACGGTCATTTAAATATGGAAAATGATTTTGGCCACTTGCTGTCATAATAAATTTATGCTTACCTTTATCGGTGTTTTTTAACTCTTTATATATTTTTTTTATCAAATCCATGTCCGAGCAAAACATACCTTTAACCTTACATTTTAATTCATCGCCATAAATAGTTTTATCAGCACCTACTGATGTATAAACCTCTTTACTATGATATGATTGTGCACCCCATGGAGTAATATACATGGTTTCATAACCATTATTATTGAATTCTTTAATTAAATTAGGAGCATTTTGACTATTTTTTATTTTATTATAATATTGATTATAAGGTACATAATCTTGACTAAAGAATGCAAGCGGAGCTCCTGTTAAAACTTCAAATTCGCTATTCGCACTATTGCCACCAAATGGTGTAACTAATAAATTCATAACATAAGCATTGTCATCTTTTTCGTATTTATGAATATTCGGCATTATATCTTTATCAAATGTCACCTCTTCAATATTAGCTATATCGAAAAATGACTCTGATAAAATGAATACTACATTCGCTTTACCCCAATTTAAAGTGTTTGGTATTTTACTAGCTTTTTTAAGATTTGTTAAAATTTCATACTTACTATATTTACCAGACTGCATTTCTTTTTTAGCAAGATGATCAAGCATTATTCCTGATGCATACCCATATTCATAATAAACCTCATCATTAGGTGGGAGTTCATATAATTTGGTTTTATTTAAATTGTAGCCATGCTTTAAAACTATCGAAGTAAAAACATTTATTAAAATAAATACACCTATAATTACACCTAAAGAAACAACAATAATTAATAAACGTTTTTTTATACTTTTTGTATTTATTGCATTACGTCTAGTTAAAAGATAAAAAATAAATCCAATAGCTATAAAGACAATAGCTTTTATAATAACATCAATAATCCATGTACCAATCGTAGTTGTGGCCGTAGTCATCATTTCCATATTATCCGGATTTAAAAAACTAATATCAGATAAAGCTACTGGCAGTCCCATAATATGATATTTAATATCGGCTACAAACATAAATACCGCAAATAAGATAAATAAAATTAAAACTACCCATTTACTCTTTTTAAATATTCCAAGTAATAAAGCAATAAGGGAAATTAAAATAATATAAATAATTAAATATGGAATTGGACTTGTAATAATTGGTTTTAAAAAGCTAGAAAATGTTACATGATCCACACTTAATTCATAAAATAAATCCATACTAAAAATTAAAGTAAGTGGTAGAATAACAAACATAATAATATATTTATTAAAGATTTTACTTAATATATAAGGAACATTAGGTTTAGATATTCTAATTTTTAAAATAAAGGAAATACCTAATAATAAAACAATAATTGGCATTACTACTTTAACTAAATTAAAACTAATAAATTTTAAAATTACATAAACAATTGGATAAATGATTGCTACGATCGTAATAGGTACACCGATAAAAAAAGCTTTTTTACTTTTTTTCGTTTGATTTACCATATTAAAATAAGCAAGTCTAACAACTCCACACAATAAATAAAAAATTGAAATAATTATTGCCAAAATATTATAATCTGTAATTAAAATAGTTAAAATGGCTGGAAAAATTCCAAACGCAAGTACATCTGAAATGGAATCAAGTTCAGATCCATATATTCTTTGCTTAAGGGTATATTTATTTTTGCGCGCTAAATTACCATCAAAAGCATCACATAAACCACAAATAGCTAACATACCTACAGCTAAAGTAAAATGATAATTAAAAGCAAGTAGTATGCCGATTAAAGCTGATACTACTGAAGCCATGGTTAATAAATCACATGGGCGATAATAACCTATTATCTTTTTCACAGCATACTCCTCCTTTGTCTTTTGACATTGTTATTATAATATCATTATAATAGCTTTTTTACAAGTATTAAAAAAAAAGAAAAACTAGGAAATTTTTCCTA
>CANQAO010000003.1 GCA_947589375.1 uncultured Bacilli bacterium
GTCCGAATATCCCCAATCTTGAATGGCCTGCAAACAAGCATCATCACAAATGTTTTCCACAGCCTCGGCTACATTAGGATTATTTTCTGGAGTTTGCGGACCTCCAGCAACTCCACCAGTCACAACCCCATTGGCAGATTCTACTTGAACATCTGCATGTCCTTCACATTGTGACTTATTTGAATCGTTGCAAGCAATAACTACTGCCTTGCTAAAATCATAGCCAATTTTTAAATTAGCGGTAGCACAACCTTCTTTAGTACAATTATCAGCTATATAACCCGAATCAACTTCAAAGGGATTACCTCGGGCCACAAAATGTTCCCCTTCTCTACAATCAACACCAAGACCATCGATAACCGCGCACGACTGTGTTACTGTTGCCTCAGTAGCCGAAAATTTAATATCAACATAGTAATCAGTACCAGTTGTATTATCCCCTCTTGATAGATAATAATTGCAGGTACAAGCATTATCGGCTTTTACTCCATCTATATTCACAAAAAGGGCACCTAAAAAAAGCACGATGCTTATTAATAACATTTTCATTGTTTTTTTTGACATATGCATGCTCCCTACTTTACATACTACTACAAATATATTATATCATAAAAAAAAGCAACAATAAACCTTTTCATTGGTACTTTTTATATTTTTACTAATTGATATTTAACGTCCTTAATCATATATATTCATAAATTCCTTATTATCTATATCAAATTATTTTTTAGCAACCAAAAAGGGCAATAAAAATTATCTATTGCCCTTGTTTTTAACAATTATTTGCCAATTCCACAAATAACATCACCTTTAGCACCAATTTGTACTGTCGCCCCTGAATTATTATTAACTACATCAATTATAAAAGTAACTAATGTTGGTAATAGTAATAATAATACTATACATACAATTCTTATTAAAGAGTGCTTAAAGGCTTTTTTAAATCCGTCTTCTACCTCGCCTGTAATGACTTTAATAAATTCTACAGCTGTTAGAATAATTAATAAAACTATTCCAATAACACAAAGAAACCAAAACAAATCATTTAAAAAGCTTTTTAATTCATCACCAATAACATTACATTGTATATCAGCATTTTCTAACTGTTTTTTGTCTGAATATCCCCAATCTTGAATGGCCTGCAAACAAGCATCATCACAAATTTCTTTATCTTTGGAGCCGCCTCCAGTAACACTAGGCAAAATATCGTTGCCATATTCAGTTTGTTTTTCATTCGCGGCCTGTTCTGAATCAATGGCTTCTAAATCTACATTCCAACATCCTAATTGACTAGCAGATGTATTTAATGCCAGTTCTTTTGAATAGGCACATGAATGAAAAGTAGCATTAATTGACGCACAAGCACTCACACTACATTGATTAGCCACCACATCATGAAAATTACCTTTATTATATCCACTTAAAAATTTAGCACCAGAGGTGTTTTCTTGTAATTTAGCTTTTATCTCTGTTGTCGATTTAAAATTATCATCAACATAATCATTTACTTTAGCTTCACCAAAATACGTGATATCTGAACCACTATATTCATGTTCAGAGTCATATACATTGAATTCAGCTAAATAAACTGTTCTGCTTACCACAGTACGTGGATTATTTCCCCCTACCATAGTTTTTTCCTCTGGACCTAAGCCTTTGAAACTACAAACGCATGACTCGGCTTTTACTCCATCTACATTTATAAAAAGGGCACCTAAAAAAAACACGATGCTTATTAATAACATTTTCATTATTTTTTTTGACATATGCATGCTCCTTACTTTATACGTTTTTATGCCTATATTATATCATAAAAAAAAGCAACAATAAACCTTTTCATTGCTTCTTTTATTCATCATCAACTTTAGTGGCGTTAGTATCTACACCAACAATAAATTTTTTACTACAGTCCCATATATCAGCAGTTGTGTTCTCTTCGCCAGATTGTTTTTCAACTCCAGCTAAAAGACTAACAACTAATTGGACTATAATAATTACTAAAAATACTAGAGCGGCTGAAATGAGCCTCATAATAAAAGATTTTTGATATTTTTTAATATCTTCTTCTTTTTTAGCTACTACAGATTTAGCAAAATCTATCATTCCCCAAATAATTAATAAAATTGGAACGACGATTTTAATACCTCTAATAATAAGAGCTACTACATTAAAAACCGTATCGGGAATAGCCATACCCGCACACATGGTCGTATTTTCTTCTAATGCTTCCAATACATTAAATAACTCTAGCATATTTATCCCTACTTTCTAAGATTATCTGCCACCGTTAATAAACGCTTGTACACATGACCAAATAGATTGGTTAAAGCCATCGGCACCTACTTGTCCAACAAGTTGAACTACCAATCTAACAATTGTCACTACTAAGAATACAATAGCTGCTGCAATTAATCTTTTAATGAATGTTTTTTGGCCTTTCTTGATTTCGTCTTCATCGCTTTTAGTAATAGCTTTAGCAAAATCTATCATTCCCCAAATAATTAATAAAATTGGAACGACGATTTGAATACCTGAAATAATTAAACCAACAACGCCAAAAACCCCTTCTGGTACTTGTGAACAAAAATCAACCGCTAATACATTTGCAAAATTTAACATATTTTATCCTCCTCTACTTATTAATCATACTGAAATTTTAAAGATTTGTCAATATTTTAGACGCTTTCTTAATTAATTATACACTTTTTTGTAGTAATTACAATACTTATCAACACCTACAAGAGATTTATAATAGAATTAATATCCATTTTACTAATGGCAAAACACTTTTTACCTAAGTCTTTTAATGAGGCACCAACATGATATAACTCTTTATCATCTAAAATAATAAACCGATCGTGAAAATTATTTACGATTTTTATTTCGGTATTACTATATTGTAGTTTAAACTTTTGAATATCTAATTTGGTTTTAACTTCTTTAGTCCATATTTCTACTTTAACCTTTTCATTTTTATATGAAAGAACATCAAATATCGTTTTATCGATATAATTATCGATAATAATTATTTTATTTTTAGCTTTTCTAATAATATTGATAAGTAAACTATAAGCATCGTAAATCTCACCGTCAAAAAATATTTTTTCTTTAAATTCTTTGGGATGCATTTCATCTAATACACTATTAAACCGATTATTTAAGTTTAAAACTTCATATTCAACTTTAGTTAATCTATTAAATATATCTTTATTATCAATTATAAAATGACGCATTTCGACAAAAGCATCCATGATGGCTACACTTACTTTAGCAGCGACTTTAGATTTTAATACTGTAGCTAACATAGCTACTCCTTGTTCTGTAAAAACATAAGGCAAATATTTTCTATGTTTACCTCTTCCGCCTTTTAAGGTCAAATATTTTGACCTTAAAAAATGATATTCTTGTTCATTTAACCTAAAAGCAAATCTTTCAGGAAATTTAATGGGATTATTTTTGACTGCTTGATTAATTTCTTTTGTTCCATTTTTACAACCATAAAGATATGCTAAATCATTATCTAACATAACTTGTTTCCCTCTTATTTCATAGATTAAATTTTTTATTTCGATTTTTTCATTTATAATTTCATTCATGAAATTACCTCCTTTATAGTAATATACCCTATAAGGAGACCTAATTCCTGCTTTTTTATAAAAAAATTTGTATTTTTGCCAACAAAAAAACTTAATGGAGTTTCCCAAATAAGCCTTTCTTTGATCCTATAGGATCATCGTTTTGTTTAATAAATCCAAGTTTTACCAAAAATGCATCAAGCGCACTATTACCATTTTCTTGATCATATAATGGTGGCAAACTATAGAAAATTTTCGTATTAGTTTCATATTCAAAATCTAATACATCATGATTGCTCAATAAACTTTGATTTAAAATAAGTCTTTTCCCTCTATATTTTTCAAAAGCCTTAGGATTTCTAGATAAAAGTTTATTTAATTTTATCTTTGAAGGCTCAACTAAGTAAAGCATTTCATTCACTAATCCTTCAGCCGAAGGGCTATTATTAATATCAACTAAAATAACATCACATTTGCTGTGCTTTGAAAGATTGTTTCCAAGTTCCTGTGAAGATATACTATGCATATTATTCTCCCCAAAATACATGAAATCACGCTTGTCAAGTTCTAAAGCTACAACATCATAATTTCTCTCTAGTTGTTTTTTCATAATGTATGTCAGTGTTGTCGCTCCTGCGCCATCAGTTACATCCTTAATACCAATTACTGTAGCAGATGAGGAATCAACATAAACTTGTTGGTTCGCTGCGGTTCCCATGCTAAGGCCATCATGGATAGTATCTAATTGATGATACTGAGCCACATCACGATAACTATTAGGATTATTATATAAATACATAACCCCATCGACATTCATTGTGAAATTATAAATTCGCATAGAAATTAAATCAGATAAATATTCTGGTTCAGTTACTTCCGGAGAACCATCTAAAAGCAATATTAAACGATCCATATCTAGTGATAAAGATAATTTCTGTAACGTTTTTATATCTTTGTAGTTTTTAAGCGCCGTAATATCTAAAATCATTCTTTGAAAGTAGAAATTTTTAAACGTTTCAACGATTTCATCAACTGTAAATTCTCCTTCGAGTGACTTTATAACATCAATATCTAAGTTTGCGAGTGCATCTCTATACTTATTAGCAACTATTACGTTCATATAGTTCTCCTCCTAACTTTCTATTTTTTGAAAAATCATGGTTTCCCCACTAACTGGTATTTGTATCATGTCACCAATAATCGGAATATCGAAAAACATATAGGCCGTAACACGATAATATACACCACATTTGTTTTCTCTACCATTAGTACATGTATTAATCATATATACACAATATTGATAATCACTACTTTGACTTACCAATGTTCCTCTGTCGTTATTGCATCTAACACCACTAACAGCATTAGTCTTTGGACGATAACCAATACCATTGCCATCGTCACCAGCATTTAACCATTCAGTGATGTCATCTTCAGCGCGGGTATAGGCAGTTGCGGGGTCAGTACTATTCTCGCCTTCTTTTTCAATTTCTTCCACAATTTTATTTTTAACTTTAAAAGCTTTTGAATAACTAAGTGATCCTACAAAAAAGGCAATCATAATAATAACAAAGATAATTATGATATTGAAAAGAAAAGCATTACTAATTGATTCTTTCATGCATCCACCTTACACCTATCTGGGACACTAATACGGGTCTTACTCTGTTCGCTCCATTGCTTACAAGAAAAATTATAGGTCCTTTCTCCTTTAGTATACACTGGTACTTTAAAACTGCCGACAATAGGTAAATCAATATAGATATAACTAGCTACACTATAATTATAATATATAGGCTCTCCCTCATCATTAGTTTTGTTTTTGTCTTGTGAACCTCTATCATCATTATAATAGTAAACACAATAAAGATACGTACTATCTTGTTTTAATAAAGTCCCACCATTTCTTTCAGGGCATCTTGCGTTTTCAGTATTTACAGTATAACCAATTGTCTGTAATTTTTTTTGAATATCATCTTTAGAAGCTGAATTATATCCTTCATACTTTTCTATAGAATCTAAAATTCGATTATTAACTTTAAAAGCTTTATAATAACTGATAGTAGCCGCTAGCAGGCCAAAGACAATGATAATAAAAATTATTATCATATTATATGTAAATGTCTCTCCTAAACTTTCTCTCATAGGCTACCTCCTTTTTATTACTTAATTAATTATGCTCCAGCGTCAGCGTCACCTTCACATTTTGACTCATCTATACTAATAGAGCAAGCACCACCTTCCCAGTGTCCACCTTGGTTTAAGCAACAAGCTCTTTCTTTGGTTGTATTCATTAAACCTGAAACAAGTGGTGTAACTACAGCTACGATAACACCAATAAGAATGATTGTAACTACAGTTAAGTTTGCTTCTCCTGATGCTTCTTTCATCGATTCTCACCTCCCTTATTTTCTTTTTTTATTATATCATATTTTGAGATTGTTTACTAAAAATTCATCATCATCATCATTGAAAGTAACATGAATAAGAGAATTCCTCCACCCGTACCTCCAAGCATGACCATGGTTTTGTGTTCCATTTTATCAAGACGTTCTTGATACTTTTGCTCCCTTGATTTATTCTGAAGCGCAGAAATTGTTCTTGAAAACATTAATAATTGTTCTTGTTTATTTTCTTGACTACCAAGACCTAAACGATAAAGTAATCTCATCATTCGCATGGAATCTCTTACGGGATATTCATTGGCGAAATCCATATATGGTTGAACACTAGAATCACCCGCATCGATTTTATCAATTAGTCTCTTAAGCCCCGGTTTAAATATTTCTGGAGCCGTATCAATTGATTTAGAAATAGCTACGGGAACTGTATAGTGTTGGATCAAAATTTCCAAACTTTTTAAATAATATGGAAGCATTAAATTAATCTTATGTAAGTTAGCTTTATAATAATTTTTTAGCTGTGTATAAGGCATTTTAAACACTAAAAAGCCAATAATTATTGAAAGCAGTACATAGACAAATGATAAATTTGACAAAAAGATGAAGAACATAATTACAATCGTAACTAAGCCGTTTCTAACCCTTTTACCAAATAATTTTTCCACATCTTCATTAGTGACATTACCATATTTAACACTTAGTAAGAATAAATAATCATCTTCCATTAAGAAATTGAAGTATGGTTGGGTATCGGTAACGAATTTTTTGGCACTAAAATGATTAGTTCGCTCTAAAATCAAAATTAAGATAAGCGCAATAAATATAAATATAATTCCTGTACTCATTATTCCGCCCCCACATCTTCATTATAATATTTTTCTCCACTTAGAAGAAAATATGTATTTAACCATACAATACCATGTAATAATAGTTGAACATACCAATTATTAAGCATTTCATTATAGGTTTCAACACCTAATAAGAACTGCACTAACATAACCATTAAATATAGAACAATTCCGAATTGTAAAAACTTTTTATGGAATGCGGCTCTATCAATACGATCACGATACACTGATTCTACTAACATATCGATATCTTGACTCATGTTTTCTAAAGATTCCCCAGCATCTCTAGAACCTTCATTGGTAATTTGTAAGAATAATTGATGCATGTTTCTAACAATATAGAAATCATATTTTGCATTAAAAAATTGTAAAGACTCATCAATCGTTCCATTTTCATAGGCCATATCAATCATCGTTTTAACATCTGATTTAACCGGATCTTCTAAAACATCTGATTCATATACACCCTCTAAAGCTTTAACAAATGATTGTGTGGTTCCAAATTCCATAATTGTATTGGTTGTATAAACTTGGATTTGTTCAAAGATAAATTCACTATATACTCTTTTACAACGTAAATACGTCAAAAAAGGTATAACTAGTAGTGATACTGCAGCATAAATTAATGAAATACCAATATTATAAAAATATAAATAGGTAATAATCGCCGCTCCAGAAGCAAACACTACAGCTTGAATTAAATATTGTTTGACTGTATATTCTTGACCTAGTTCTTTAACCTTCTCCCTTATTACTCTAAATGAATAAGGAGTATATTTGTTATAAACGGCAGTAATTTGCTTATTAACGAATTTGTAAACACCTGTTTTTTCGTTGCTTCGGTAAATAATGACAAATATTGCCACGGCAACAACCATTAAAAAGATTATAAATGTCATTTTTCCCCTCCTTTATTCAAATTAAACATTTAGATTCCCAATTACGGATGTTGGGGTAGGAATCTGTGTTTGCGTATTTGAATTTGTATTATTTATAGGTGTAGCTGATGCAACTGTCTGTTTTGGAGTAATTCCAGTTGGCGCTTGAGTAGCAATAATAGGTGTACTCGTTTGCACAGGCTCTTGAGCTGGCTGGTTCATTGGAACAGGTCCACCAAAACTAACTGGTTCAGCTGGTTTATCACTATTTTGATACATTACCTTCGTTTTTTCATGCTCAGCTTCAGATATTGGAACATTTTCTCCTAAAAGACGCATTTCTTTTGGTAAAAATACTCCTTGAACCTCTAAATAATCAATTAAATATTTACTTGGATTATTACGGATAACATTACCCGCGGCCGTTTTACGATAAAGCGTATTACTTTCAGCTTCGTTGTCTTCCGTAACATAAAATTCTGTCACTTCGGCTATTTCACGGACAAAGTTATGTGTTTCTCTATCAGTATAGCCTCTAACATAGATACCAATTTGGACATATCTATGAATAGTTTTTAAAAATTGGTCAATCTCCTGACTTGTCTCTAATAAACTATACATACGACTTGGAATAGAGGCCGCTTTATCAGCATGGATTGTCGATAAAATATAGTGACCTGAAGAAATTGAGTTACGCACAGCTAACACCGCTTCCGCACTACGAACCTCTGATAATAAAATCCATTTCGGATTTTGACGCATGCAAGTGACTAAAACATCGGTATATGATGCAATATTATTAGTCTTCATAGCGACAATATCACGATGTGGGAAAATTTTATCTAAGTGTAATTCCAAAGTATCTTCAATGGTAATAATTTTTTCATCTTCTTTAATTTTTGAAGCTAGATACTTGATTAACTCGGTTTTACCAGAACCTGTTTCCCCACAAGCAATAATATTGCAGTGACCTTTAATACAATATTCTAAAAAGTCATGTATATCTGGTTCAATATACTTTTGTTCAATGATTTTTTCTTTCTCCAAACGAACTTTAGCTGGTGTTTTACGGATAACACAAGCAATGCCGTTAGTAGCGATTGAATCATGAACGAAATTTAAACGTAGTTCTGCACTTTCAGCATCTAGAAAGGGGTGAGCCATATTAAAGGTTTTACCCATAACATTTGAACACTGAAAGGCTAGTTTTTCCATAAAAGCATCATTGACGCTAGGATTTTCTACGCGAAATATGCCTTTTGATAAGGTTTTTAAATGGATCTGACCCCCATTGTCATATGATACGTCAGTTATGTCATCATTATCCAAATATTCTTTTAGTGGACCAAAGTCTATTTGGTCAAACATATTTCCATTCATACATTATCTCCCTGTGGTTTGCGTATTAGCTGCGCCAACATTGATAGTTTCTGATTTTGTATGAACGGTACCATTGCTTTCGGTAACTGTAGCTATTAATTCCCCAGAAACAGTTAAACTTACATTTTGACTCTTTTTAGTTACAGTTATAGGTTGTCCACCACCTAAACTATAAGCACATGTATAATCAGTTCCGCAACCTTTAGGATATGTAATTGTAACTTTTACTGGATTAGTTCCACTAGTTTTAAATGTTGGTTCTAATGTATCAGTAGCATTTTCTTCAGTATCAGTAGTTAATGGAATATTTACAGCATGAGCCTCGATATAATCTACTAACTGTTGTGTAGAAACTTCTGTGGCACCATCAGTACTAACAGCTCCACCATGTGGTACTGGGAATAATTCAACACCAATTGAACCCATATATGATGCTTTTAAAAGTAAAATGTGAATAGCATTTGGAACTCCAAAAATCATCATTGATGGGGTTCTAGATTCACTAGTATTTTCAAAGACATTTCGTCCACCAGAATCTTTTATAGCTAACACTTCTACATTTTCAACTAGTTTTCCTAACATAACTCGTTCATCATTACCATTTCCGGTTTTCATATAAATGTCGATTTTATTGCCAGGATAAATTGAATTTCCATATGTAGATTCCATATTAACTGGGAAGTTAAATACAACTTCTCCTTCTTTAACTTTTACAAATACTGAATCAGGTAATTTACTTTCTTCGATAACCGTGTCAGAATAGAACATACTTCCAGCTGGAATAATAGTATTAATGTTTGTATATTTTCCAACTACAGCATTTTTAGAACGTAACACATTATCGCTTAATGAAATAGCTGGCATTTTAACTATTTCGACCATATCATCAGTAATTTCTGTTCTAGGTTGAATTGTTTCCGTAGCCACAGGAACACTAATTGGTTCAACTGCTTGGTTAATTTGGCTACTATAGCCAATATATAGAAGTACTAAAATAATAATTACTCCTAAAATTGTGACTGTGTTTTTGTTTTTAAATATTCGTGTTGCCGACGCTACAAAATTATTCATATTTTCCATCTCCTTTTCTTTCCTTTATTTTAATATGGTGTTTCTAAAATAGCATCTATTTTATTACTTATATTAAAACCACTATTGCTTTCACCATTTGGTAAAGCGGCAGCGGCATCAAATGAACCGCTAGAACTCGTGACCTTTACACTAACTTTAGGTGGAATTTCATTAACATCATAAAATTGGATTTTATAATTTCTAGACAAATTAGCATTATCTGCATACCTTCTAATAAAATTCTCTACAAATTTTTCTTGATTTATTTTATAAACCCCTTCTTTTCTAAAGTAAGCATAATCAACAGAATCCCACATAGCTGATTCAGTTACTTCTTTAAGCAACTGCGAGTTATGCTCATCTGTATTAGTAATAGTTTGGAAGAAAACAATAAACAAGATAGATGCAACTCCAATCATTACTACCATAATTCCCCAAAATGATTTATTCATCTATTCTCACCTGCCTTCTTCCGCACAAGTTGATATTCTTGATTTATTAGAGCACGCACCAGTTAAATTCAAACCAGTTGTTTCACTTCTTAAGAAAGTACTATAGCATACGTCCCCTGAACAATTTAATGTGAAATCATCATATTCATGAGTATCATTATAATCTCTTATAGCTCGCATTATGGTTGGATTAAGATCAACTTCATATAATGGTTTTAAATTATACACACTTTCATCTTCATTTTTCCTATTATTTAAAATATGTTGTTTAACCATAGGATTATCTGGTGCACAATTAAGCTTTTTCGTGGTTTCGTTATAAGTACACCAATTGGCCCCTGTTGCTCTTTTATAATTTGTTTGTCCTGGGAATGGATTAGATAAATCAATTGTACGATAAATTAATTCATTGCCGCCTTTAGTAGGGCAATTACCTTCTGGACAATCTGGTCCGCCATCACATCTGTTATTCATTTCTTCTCTTGTGATTGGACCTTTGCCTTGCTTATCATAGCAATCATTATCACCATTTACGCACTCACATACATATTTACATTCTGGACAATCTGGTCCGCCATTACATCTACTATTCATTTCTGCTCTTGTTATTGGACCTTGGCCTTCTTTATCATAACAATCATTATTACCATTTACACATTCACAGTTATATGGTATACATGGTTCTGAATTATCAATACATTTTTTCTCACGAGCACAATAATACTTACCTTTTGGGCATCCATAGACATCACATATATATTCATCAGTACTAGCACCACCAGTTATGCTTCCATAACAATTTCCAGCAGAATTTTCTGTTCTTTCACTTGCACACTTATTAAACGCATCACTACCTACTGCGCCAAATTGTGTACATGCTGAATTTTGCAATTGTTGTTGTTCTGCATCACTAAGTTTTTGCCCGCTTGTATATTTTTTATAAATATTATCTGCCGTACCATTTGGATTTTGGAAATAGTCATTGTTTTTATTAAATGATTTCACAAGTGAAGTGTATCTATCTTCAGCTTGAGTAGGGAAACTATATTTGAATTTTACATGGGCTACTACGCCTTCATCTTTTTTAGCATAATTTTCTGAAGAAATTGGTAAATTCGCTGTTCCCATATCACGATGATCAGTCACATCTGAAGGTTTAGATTTCTGAGCTAGTCCATCTCTAATTCTAACCCAACGATATAATTCTTCATTATTATCTAATTTATAATAAGTTGTCACTGTATCTGTAAGTGTATTCCCACCATATCGTGGACCCGTATCTTCGATTCTTGATTTGTCTAAAGTCATTTTTTCTATAATCGTAGGGGAATATTTACTTTGTGGATAAGTCTCTTTACTTTCATTATATTCAAGCCTAATGTTACCAGTTGCTCCAGCTACTGAATTTGTCGTACTACTAACTGCAGCTTTAGCTAAAGCAGCAAATTCTTGTAAACATGCTTGTGGTTCTTCACCCTTTGCCATACATTCTCTGGTCTTTTCTACTTTAATGGTTTTCATATTTGGTATTCCATCAGCATACCATTTTATTTTTTCTTTATTAACCGTAAAGTATCTTCCTGGTATAGTCACAATTTTATCATTGGCATTTGGGAAAGTAATCTTAAATTCTTCACGGCAATAAACTTCACGTTTTTCTTTTTCTTCGCCTTCTTTAGGAGGAGTAATATCTTTACAAGTATGTTTTAAGAAATAATCATTAGCCGCTTTGATTGCTGAGTCTTTACTTCTTAGTATAGAATCCCAACTACTAGTATCTTGAATTAAATAACTACCATTATCCGAAGTAGAGTCACAATTACTACATACTGCATCTATTGAATAATCATCTGGTGTAAAAATGTCAGGATTAAATCCAATAATATTGTATCCTTCACCCATATTCCAGTCAGCAAAGTTTCTGCCTAATTGATCACACATATCTCCAGAATCCCAGCAGTTTCCACGAGTAGAATGCCAACTACGATATTTAGAAGTATGAATTCCTATATCATCTTTAGTTGTCCACAAATCATCTTGCCAGCTACCACCAAATAGCAATCCTAAAGGTACGGAATTAGCAAAATCTTTTCTTGGCCATAACTGTCTACAATAATTGCCACTAGTACCAAAACATGTTAATTTTTGAATCAAAATTCTATAACCATATGAATTAATATTTCCTGGCTCATCGCCTGGTTGTTTCAAAGAATCTATATCAACACCCATTTCACCAATATAACGATCAGCAGTTTCTTTATCGTTAATAACTGGGAGATCATCTAATTGGTCACCTCTATATAACTGAGCAGCTAATTCATTAAGTTTTGTACCGCTAGCAATATATTTACAACCAGAAGCTGCTCCATAAAGCTTACTTTGAGCATCGCCTACTGGTCCTTTATGACTACCAGCTGATACTACCGCACAGCCTACAATATCTCTTCCACCATTTTGATGACGATATACTAGCTGAAATAAATAAGTTCCTGAATTACAACTTTTACCACAATCAACTAATATATTGCTGGAACCACCACCAGTGGTACCGCCGCCGCCACCGCCGCCGCCGGTTCCCCAAGCATAAACCACAGGAATAATCGCAATAATGCATATAATTAAAGCCCCAAATAAAATTTGTTTTATTTTCATCTTAATGCCTCCTTCGAAATACATGATATATTCCATATATAGCAAATAACACGACTATTATAATTGATATTACAACCACTGTTTTATTTTCATCAACAACATTTTGAATTTTGTCCCAAATATCAGCGTCTTCAGTATTGCTCATTTGTTTCTCTTGTTCCGCTTTGTATTTTTTTAATTCAGCGTTAAATTTTTCTGACGTAATTCCAGTTGTATTCATCCAAAGTGGGCAAAGATAAAATTCAGGATTGTCTTTGCATTCATCTGATGTACTAAAATAATTATAGCTTGGAATATTAATAGATTGTGTCATTAACAACTCATTTTTACAATTATTATCGTTTGAATAAATATTAAAAGTAGTTTGTGAGCCAATGGTTGAATTCAAAATTTTTTCTCCATTTCCGCTCACGCGTTGATTAAACAAACTGCCTGTTTCTTGTAAATATATATCATTAGTTAAATTAGTTATTATTATTTGAGTTGGTATTTCAATATGACCATCCTCTAAATAGTTGGCCTCATACACATAGCTAAATTTAACATTAGCAGCTATTCTAGAAAGCTCAGCTTGCCTTTCATATGAACACTCGGCATTACTCACTAAAGGGCATGCCAAAAAGCATCCCAAAAACAATACCAAATATAAAAATTTCGTTTTCAAAGGCCTAGCCTCCTTTCTTATTATAACACATTATTGTTGTTTTAGTATATATTTATAATTATAATTTCTCACTTTAAACGTAAAATAAATCTCTGTCGCCTTTTCAATATCCTTATTGGCCTCAATATAGTAATAATTATCTTTAGCCGTGGCTGGTTTTACTTTTTGCGAATCGATCTTATGAGAATACCATTTATCATTTACTTTATAATGTATTTCGCCATATTTATTTAAGAAATAATAAAGATCGGCGGCATTTTCAATATTAGAAGAACTATCAAGCTCAAATTTACCATCAATTCTAATTAAAGTTTTTAAATAATTTCCTGTGGCTGTTGGCGTCACATATTCATATGACGTATAGCAATGATCTTTTTTAGAGCAAAAGTTATAACTGGTTTTAAATTTATTGCCCACCATAAAATCATTAATTATAAATTCTGAATCGCCTAAGATGCTACCACTAAATAATAAACTCTCCTTGACTTGTTCAGTTTTTTCGCCTTCTTTTTGAGTCAAATCTTTAGGCTTTAAAGTAATGTAATTGCTTTTAGCCCCCATTTGACCTTTGACATAACTTACGTTATCGTTGATTTTTAAAGTCATTGTTTTTTTTCTAGCGTCAGTTGGAATTTCAAAAGCTAAAATATAACTTACAAATTCTGGCTGTAATGCTTGTCCAATATATGGCGAACCAATATCCGTGAGTTTATAATTGTATTTATTTGTTTGAGCATATGATTTATTGTCAATACGAAGAGTGATAAGGCCTGTATTTAAAGTGACATCTTCAGCTTCTTTACTAAGGGTTCTCACATCAAGTTTAACTACTACGACTGACAAATCTTTAGTCGTTTGGCCATTAAGATAAGTAATTAATTTACCGTTTTGGTCAGTTTGGGTTATATAACTATTTTTAACATTAAAGGCTAATGAACTAGCCTGAAAAATTTTGCCTTCAGTATGGTTTGCCCGATAAATGCCAAAATTCATAAAGAAAATAAACGCAATAATAATAGCCGCAATGATTAAAATCACATTAATTATAAATTTATGTTCATGGTAAGCATAGGAAAAATCTCTAAAAAACTTACGTATGCCTCTATTCATTTTATTGCGGTCAAATTCTACCGCTACTTCGAATTCTTCATTATCTTTAGTATCAATATTTAATTGTTGTAGGTCGGCACCAAAATTAAAACCTTTTATGTCAAATCCCGTGGCTCTTACAAGAGTCAAAAGAATTGCCGCCACTTGCAAGCCAAACGCAATAAAAGTAATATCATGAAAGGCTTTAGAAATACGCACGTCTAAAATAGCTTCCCCGATACCTCTTAAAATCATATAGTCAGCGCCATACAAAATAATTAATAAGGCATATAGAGCTAAATTGACTATATATAATTTTTTTGGTTTATTTTTAACAATTAAAACGGAAAGTACTAAAACATTTAAAATAACCACCATTAAAGCTAACAAAAAACTATAGAAATTAATATAATTCCCAACAATAAAACCGTTACTAGCCGTAACGTAATCATCGATATATCTAGAGAAAAAATTAGCAATAGTCCAAGTCCGATAGATTAAAAATGCCATTAGAAGTGCCATGACCAAGTTTATTAATCTAAAGTGCTTAATAAATAATGCATACGGCTTCCTTAATACCATAATTTATGGCCCCTTTCCCTACTATAGACATTATACCTTATTTTTTTGCAAAAAAAAAGCTTTTAGCCAAAATTATTGGAAATTTAAAAAGGTTGTTGCTGTTAATGCACACAGAAAATAAATTTATCTATTAAGTTGGAAAAATTTTATAATCCAGACAATATTTTATTAACGACATGCTCTATTACTTTTTTAGAATATTTTTTATCTTTTTGCATATTATTAGTGGATATATCCGATTTGACTTTCATGTTAGATTGTGATATATTATCCAAAGAAAAAGGAACTAGTGCTTTTTTATCAGAGACGTGTCTTTGACACTAGGTACTGTGGAACTAGTTTCTTTTTTTATGCCTAAATATTCAAGGCTAACATCATAAAATATATTGTCATTTTGGGTTTTACCTACTCTTATGATATATTTAAATATGACATTCTATTCCAACTTGTCCTCGATAATTGTTAAAGCCATTTTTAAATAAATTACTATTATGCGTTAATATTTTATTTCGGCATTATTTATTAAATCACCAATACTCGGTGCCATTCTCATTTTTTGATGATATTCTTTTTGATTAAGTTTCTTTGAATTCGTTCCATAAACATATTCTTTAGCAGATATTCTTCTAAATTGTATTTTTTCCTATCTATAGTATCAGTAATAACTTCTAAATTTTTATTACCATTAAAAATATATTCATAGGCCGCTTTTTGTAATTCTTTGATTGTTTTAGCATCTTTTAAAATGTCTCTATCTCTTTCAATTGACCAATATTTTCCATATCGTTTGTCGTTTTTAAAGGCACATTTGTAAGTCTTATTCGCACTTACCAATACTTCATTATTGTTAGGTTTCTTTGCTACTTTATTATTACAAGTTTTTGTATAGCCTCGGTATCTAATGTTTTTATCTTCAAAAATATAATATTTTACTTCTTCAATATTTTGATAATAGATCATAGAAAAACCACCTCTATAGTAATATACCCTATAAGGTGGCTTACTGCTTTTATCTTTAAAATTTTTAATTTTTTAAATAAAAGAACAAAAAGCTATCACACTTTTTGCGCTTTTTTCATCCAATCCTTACCATCTACTACTCTAGCTGTAAGCATTGATGATGCTGAATCGCCAACCACATTTAACATCGTAGCTGGTGGATCGATAATAGTAGCAATAATAGTTAATATTGGTAAAGCTGCTGCTCCATAGCCCATCATCGTTAAAATCATCATTTCGGAAATCGTCCCCCCACCAATTGGCACTGCCGTAATAAGTAAATTAGCTATTAAGGCCACAATCACCACTTTACCAATGCCATCCAAGCCTGAAATATCAGTACCAAATAAACAAACTAAAAACATAATTTTAAAGACACTACCGATGATTGAACCATCTTTATGAAAACTAGTGCCTAAAGGAATCATGGTTTCGGCAATATCATTAGAAACACCAATCTTTTTCGCACATTCAATATTAACTGGAATAGAAGCTGCTGATGAGCAAGTAGCTAATGAAGTAATGGTCGCTGGTAAAATATTTTTCCAAAATCTCTTAAATCCTTCTTTGCCGCCAGCAATATAAGCATATAGTGAATAAACAACAAAGAAGAAGAGCACCGCCACTACCATATAAATGATAAATGTTTTCAAATAACCAACCGCAATGCTGGCGCCGAAAGTTCCTACCAAACTAGCAAAATAACATCCAAGTCCAATCGGAGCATAATACATAATAACTTTAATGAAACTCATAATGACGCTGTTAGCGCTTTCTAAAACCTTTTTAAAAGGTTCAGCTTTTTTACCAGCCATATTAATCGAAATACCGATCATAATTGAAAAAATAAGCAAGGCAATTAAATTATCTTTTGAACATAGTTTAGTAAAATCATCGACCGATAACACGGCCACTGTACGATCTAAAATACTTAAATCTTCAGTCTCACTAATCGTATCGGCCGAAAGTGTTTCCTTAATCGCGCCAATATCTTTAGTATCAACTAAATCCAAATTGTAAGTCGTAATAAGTCCAATAAACACCGCCACCAATGAAGTTACAATAAACGTGCCGATAATCGTCGCCACAATTTTACCTAAGCGTTTAGGGGTATTCATTTTGGAAATCGAAGTCGTAATAGTTAAAAATACTAGTGGCACAATACTGACAAACATCAAATTGATAAATAAATCTCCAAATGGGCTTAAAACCGCTGCTCCTTTGCCCCAAATAAGACCAACAATCGCGCCCAAAATAATCGCGCCCAATAAAATCAAAGTTGATTTATAATTCTTTAAAAATTTTTTCATGTTTCCCTCCTTAGTTTCATTATATGAAGTTTATCTGGTCAAACAAATATTCATAAATCCACAGCAATATGCGTATAATTTGAAAAATCCACAATTTTATACTATAATAAATATGGTGATAATCATGAAAAAGTATTTAAAATTAAATGCCAATGATAAACATCTCTCTTGGGGAAATTTTACGCGCACGATTAAAGAATTTGCGGTTAATAAAACATCCGCTTTACAAATTGAAATTTTTTGTACCATTTTTAACATTGATAATATTGGGGAAACTACGGTCAATAATTATTGTGTAGGCATCCGTTCAATTAATAATGAATATAAACAAATATTTATAAATTATCAAAAAAAATATAAGCAAAATAAAAATAATTTATTAAATATTATAATTAATTTACTATCGATTATCGACGGACACCTTTATGCCTTTAGTAATGATAAAGATCGTTTAAAAGCTATTAACCAAAATAAACGCTTAAAAGACATTATCACCAAATTATATAACATCAGTAAAAACGATAAAGATGTAAAAAATAAAACTATTAACAAAATTAAGGCATATCTTCAAAGTAATAATTTATATGAAGCCCTTTGGGAAATTTTGTTTTTCATTGTTTTAGAAAAAAAGCAGCCCATTTATGAAGAAGATTTAAAAACTAAAGTTATCGAAAATATTTTAAACGCCACGAATATCTCCACTAGTGACCTAGAAGAATTTTTAAATTTACAATTTATGGAAGGCATTAACTATAACTTTTTACTGAAAAAAATGGCCGAAGATAATAATCCCTTCGCTTGTTTTAAAATGGGCATGGACGAATATAAAGGACTAGTTTTAGGCTTTCCTAGATATGAAATGAGTTATGAATATTTCGCTAAAGCAGCCAAAGCTAATATGCCAAACGCTTATTATATGATTGGCCGCATGTATTTAAATGGACTTATTGGTACTAAATCCCAAAAGGATTTGGAAACGGCTTATAAATATCTAAAAAAAGCTGTTGATTTAGGTAGCATTACCGCCATTAATACTTTAGGGATTTTATATTTAAATGGCATTCATCCCATTAAAAAAGATTTAAACAAAGCTTTCGAATGTTTTCAGGAAGCCAGCAAATATAATTACGCTTATGCTTATAACAATTTAGCTCATATGTATGAACTCGAAAAAAATTATGCAAAGGCCTTTGAATGTTTTTTAAAAAGTGCCGATTTAGGTGAAAGCTGGGCCTGCAATAAAGTAGGTGAATGTTATCGTACAGGCACTTATACTAAAAAAGATTTAAATAAAGCTTTTAAATATTATAATAATGCGATTAATATAGATTTACGTAGCTGCTCCTTTTATGCATATTACAATTTAGCTAAATATTTTTATTTAAATGGCTGTCAAGACATTGTTAAAATTGCCAATTATGATAAAGCCATAGAATATTTTAAAATTGCTTCTAAAGGTGGCATTATCGAAGCTACCAAAGAATTACTTTATATTTATACCGATAAATATTTACAAAATAAAGATGAAACCATTTTAAATAGAATTAATAAATTAGCTAATATAATTGAAAAAAGTCCATCATACGATGAACCCTTAAGGCAAGAAATTGAAAACACTTTAAGAAAAATTAAAACCCATCAAAAAATTAATTTAAACATTATTTTAGATTAAAGATATTTTAAGATAATTTCATATGATGATTTTATCTTTTTATATGGTAAAGCACAATTAGCTGGACTAGTGGATGGTAAATATATACATGGAATTTTAGTTTTGGAAAAACATAATTTGTTATATAAATCTTCAGCTTTGCGGCCAGTTACAAAAATATTTTTCACTTGACTTTCTTTTATAATCCGATTAATGTCATTAGGTTTTGCCTTAGTTATCGAACTATCACTTGAACCTTCAATATCACAAGAAGCTAAGACATCCCAAAGCGCAATATGATGTTTTTGTAGCATTTGTTTTCGTTTTTCAATAGTAGTCGGCATAGATTCATTAAGTATATCAGCTAAAACCCTCCAAAAACGATTTTGCGGATGCATATAATAAAAACCAAGTTCTCGCGATTTAACTGATGGCATTGAACCTAAAATAAGTATTTTACTATTACGATCATAAAATGGATTAAATGTATGTTGCACTTTGCCCATCATACCACTCCCTATAAATATATATCTTTAATTATTTATAATATTAAAACCCTTTTACAAGGGTTACTTTTATATTGGCTGCCCCAGTTAGATTCGAACTAACGATCATGGAGTCAGAGTCCACCGCCTTACCGCTTGGCCATGGGGCAAATTCAAATTACGATTATTATTATACCATATTTAAATTATAAATACCATATTCACGGAATAACAAAACGCCTAATTTTCAAACTAGGCGTTTTAAAGTAATTAAACTTATTTAGGCGTGTTTATTAAAGAAATAATTTCTCAGCACCATTCTTTGAAATTTGTTGTTTATTGGAATTAAGCTCATTTTCAAATAAACTAAAGCTTTTACCTCCTATATAAAATCTAGCAAAAGTCTAGCGCATGCTTCTAGGCTTGCATCCGTTTGTCTCTCTAGTTCCTCCTCTTGCTTTTTAGAAAGGGGTATATTCCCTGGCATTAAATGTCCATGAATACTAACTATTTGAAGTGATTTACTAGGATAGATTTCGTTTTCGCTAATACCTTCTCTACCTAAAGAAAATGGTGACATTTTAAATGTTAAATAAGTAGATAAATTATTAGCATCATTGACCTTGCTTATCAACTGGTCAATATTATAAACTGTTGGAACTAATAAACGTTCAAAATCTTCTTTTGCCACTTCTTTATTTTGATTTAAAACGATGTCATACTTATTTCGCAATTCTTCATATTCTTTTTCTTCATTATCAATATTTTCAATAATACTTAAAAGCAAAAGTGCTTTTTTTCTAACAATATTAGAATATTTATGAAAATATTCTAAAGTAAATGGTTCAAAACTATATCTAGCAGCTGTAAGTTCATCAGCAAAGCGTTGATTATGCTCTTCTATTTGTTTTTTATCTGCCCACCATGGATTATCAAACATGGTTTCACGCCATTTGCCTGATTTAACCTCATCACTTTGCATATATTCCTCATATTCTTTTTGCCTTTTAATCAATCTATTTAACGTTTCAGGCTCTTCTTCGATAAATTTTTCATCTAAAAATTTTTGAATATCATCAGCCGTAACAGTTATTTGGTAATTACTAACCATATCTTTTATTTCTGCAAAATTTTTATGATAAAAACTTTCTAAAATGATTTGTAAATATTTAGAATCATAATATGGCTCATCTAATTCTTTTAAAAGTTTTTTAAATTGTTTTAGTTCCATATTTCTTCCTCCAAAAACAAAAATGGTGCCTGCGATCGGACTTGAACCGATACGACAAAACTGTCACTTGATTTTGAGTCAAGCGTGTCTACCAATTTCACCACGCAGGCAACTACAAACTATTATATCATAAATGTAGTTAAATTTCTTCTTTATATTTTGATTCAAATAAATTTGTTTCTTCATTGGTTTCAGGAACATCTTCAATTTCAGGCAAATCTTTAGTTGATTTTAAACCAAAGTAATCTAAAAATTGTGGCGTCACACCATATAAAATTGGTCTTCCTGGAAGTTCTGAACGTCCAACTTCTTTGATGAAATTTTTAAACACTAATTTTCTAATGATATGAGCGCTACTAACACCTCTAATTTCATCAACCATAATTCTCGTTACTGGTTCATTATAGGCAACAATCGCTAAAGTTTCTAAGGCTGATGGACTTAATGGTTCTTTAGCTTCTTCACCAATTAATTTTTTATAATAAGGCGCATGTTCTTTTTTAGTCACAATCTTTAATCTTTCGCCGTAATACTCTAATTTTAAACCACGATCATCACTATTATATTCTTCATCTAAATGAGAAATTATTTTTTTTAAAGTTTCTTTATCCACTTCTAAAATATTAATTAAATTGTCTAAGGATAAACCTTCATCCCCCGCTACAAATAACATGCCTTCTAAAACTGCTTTTAAATTCATAATTACACATCCTTGTATTTTAAAATTATACTACCTAAATTTTTGTCTTGATTAAGGGTAATATTTCCTTTTTTTGCTAAATCCAAAATTGATAAAAAGGTTACCACTACATACTCTTTAGTATAAGTTTCAAATAAATCTTTAAATTCTAATTTTTTACTTTTCTTAAGTTTGCCTAATATTTCTTTGCTGCGTTTATTTACAGAATATTCTTTTTTCGTAACCACTGTATTAAGTGGTTTTTCTAAAATTTGTTTTTCTTTTAAAGTCGCAAAAGCTTTAATAATATCATCTAAAGTTAAATCATCACTTACTTTTAAATTATCGTCTTTATACTCATCTAAAACACTTGGTAATTTGGAATATAATTCACTGCGATTTTCTTCTAATTTTCTAAATTCTAAAGTAGCCTCTTTATATTTTTGATATTCAATTAAACGATTAATTAGTTCTTCTTTTGGATCTTCCTCTTCTTCATCCTCTTCTTCATGTGGAAGCAGTTCTCTAGATTTAATTTCAATTAAATCTGCCGCCATAACTAAATATTCACTATCAACATCTAAATTAAGTTCACTCATCATATTAATGTAATTTAAATACTGATCTGTAATTTCCGAAATATTAATATCAAAAATATCGACATTAGCTTCTTTAATTAGATGTAAAAGTAAATCTAATGGCCCTGCAAATTCAATTTCTTTTAAAGTGTATTCCATGATAACCACCATGTTTAATTATACCATAACTATTTATTTTTTTCCAAATTAGCCGGAAAATTATTTATAGTAAAACAATACACTTAAATAGGTGGATAGAAAATGATGCGTATTTTTCTTTTTATAGTTGGTTTTTGCTTAAGTATAATCGGTTTTGTTTATATTATTAGTTATTTAAATTTGTTTTCTCTTGGGTATAATTTCCCTGAATATGCCCATTTTATTTGTAGTAAGCCCCAATGTTTAATTGGGCCAATTGGTTTAATTTTAATTTTTTTCACTATTTTTATTCCAGGAGGCAAAAAAAGATGAACTACGTTTATGATATTATTCTTAACTTTCAAAAACATTTTTATGATTTTTATGATTGGAACACTGATGATGAAATTACTCATATTCGAAAAATACCATTATTTCACATTACCAATAAAGACTTTAAAATTCTAAAAACATCTATTTGTAAATTCGGATCTGAATTTTATGAAAAATTATATAATCGTACTGAAAAATTCAAAAAAATTAATGTTGCCTTTTTAAATTATGTTTTTTTAGTTAGTAATGGCAAAGAAGCATTAGCAATTAAATTAAATAAAGATGGCGTTTGTACCCATAAAAGTTCTTTACTATTAGATGAGGAAGAAGAAATCGCCGACATTGCTGAAGATTTAAAAATTAGTGATTTAAACTATAAAATCATTAAAAAAATGACTCCTTCATTTCAAACTAGAACCGAAAAAGAAATTTTAGCCAATATTACCAATAAATTAAGTTATTTGTACAATCACAAAGAAGATGATAAACTTAAATTTTTATATTTAGAATGCTTTGAAAAAAATGAAGATGACATTAATAAAATTTTTAATACTTTAACTATGGAAATTAAAAACAATAGTAAAAACGTTTCTAAAATAATTGACTTTTTCAAAATAATTAGTCAAAAATAAAAGGGCTTATTAGCCCATATAATTTAAAATAAATGGAAGTGCCACAATAAATGCCACGATAATAGCTACCAAAATAATTACAAATCTAATTGTACTCTTACCACTTTTAGTTTCTGGCGCTGCTTGTGTTGCAGGGGCTACTTCTGGAGCTGGAGTTGGTGCAGGTTCGGTAGCTGGTGCTGGTGCCTGAGCTGGCATTGGTGCAGGTTCGGCAGCTGGTGCTG
>CANQAO010000004.1 GCA_947589375.1 uncultured Bacilli bacterium
AGCCCTTGACTAAAATCATTGTAAGACTAAATTGTATAAAGATATCGTATATCTCAATTTACTTTTGAAATTGAGTTATTATATTTATTTTAATAATGCAAGATGACGAATAATAAATTTTGTGGTATAATGACTATGGTGATAAAAATGGAAAAAAAGATAGTAAGAACTATTGTCTTAAAAGTTAGTGACAATACCAAAGCTAAAATGGTAAAATATTATGAGGATAAAAGACGTGGTACCATTCCACCATATGTGGTATTTCAAGCTAAAGATGCCGATACTGTCGTAACCTTATATGAAAGTGGCAAAGCTGTTTTTCAAGGTATAAGCGCGGATATCGATGCCAATATATGGATTGAAATGGAAAAACGTTTAAATAAAAATAGTAAGATAGAGATTAAAAGAATTGACAATAACAATAATGGTAAAAGTAAAAAACCAAGGGATTCGCGCCTATACCACACTAATTCCATCGGTTCCGATGAAGTTGGCACTGGGGATTATTTTGGACCAATTGTCGTAACTGCTACTTATGTCACTAAAGAGGATATTCCGTTCTTAGAAAAATTAGGAGTTAAAGATTCGAAGAAACTAACTGATGAAAATATTTTATCAATAGTTCCTGAACTTATAAAACATATCCCCTATTCTAGTATGATTCTAAATAACCCCGATTATAATAAAAAATATAATCCAAAGATGAATTTAAATGCGATTAAAGCGAATTTACATAATAAAGTACTCTTAGAAATGACGGAAAAGTTTTCTAATTATGATTATGTTATTGTCGATCAATTCACAACGCCTACTACTTACTATCGTTATTTAAGTGATGGTAAAGTTGAACGCAATATTACTTTTGTTACTAAAGCTGAAGATCAATGTTTATCAGTGGCTTGTGCTTCTTTAATCAGTCGTTTTATTTTTCTTAAAGAATTAGATAAACTAGGTAAAACTTATGATGTCGTTTTGCCAAAAGGCGCCGGCTATAATGTCGATGAAATGGGGGCCGATTTAGTTAAAAAGTATGGACCTGATATTTTAAATAAAGTGGCCAAATTAAATTTTAGAAATACAGACAAAATTAAAAAGTTAGTGACAAACTAACTTTTTTTTGAAGAAAAAAAGTCCAGAAGCGGACCTTAACGATAAAACCGGACTCATCCAGGTGGGCGCTACATCATATATTTTAGGATTCTTACCAAAGTAAGCCTTCAACACCATATATAAATTAAGCTCCCTATCGTTTACATGTAGGTTTTTCATATTGTCACATCTTCTAGACAATTATATTATATCATATTTTAGGTAAATTAGCACTAATTCTTCGATAATTTTACACTTTATTTCAATAATCATCTAAGAAATTATGCTTTTGAGCTTCTTTTTTATAAGCAATAATGGTATTTAAGTTGACATTGCTGGCCGATGTAAAAATACTTTTTAAAACATCAGGATTATAGGCTTCTAAATCTTTGAGTAATTTTTTCATCATTAAACGTTTACCACCTTTATTTTTAGTGATTTTACAAGCGCAGCCAATAAATTCTAAGGAATTATATTTACTAAAAGCCATAATATCCTCTTCTCTCACTAAATATAAAGGTCTAATTAATTCGAGATTATCAAAGTGATCGCTTTTTAATTTCGGCATCATACTAGCATAAGTACCATTATATATTAAATTAAGTAAAATCGTTTCCACCACATCGTCCATATGATGTCCTAAAGCAATTTTATTACAGCCCAGTTTTTGAGCATAATCATATAAATATCCTCGGCGCATACGTGCACATAAATAACACGGGTTGTCACTAGTACTTGAAACACGAAAAATCGGTGTTTCAAAAATATGGGCCTGAATATTTAATAATTTTAAATTTTCTTTGATTTTTTGCAAATTTTCTTCATTATAGCCAGGATTCATGATAATAAATTCTAATTCAAATTTAAAAATCCCATGTCTCTGCAATTCTTCTAAACATTTGGCGAGTAAAAAAGAATCTTTACCACCACTTATACAAACCGCGATTTTATCATTTTCTTTGATGAGTTCATATTCTTTAACCGCTTTAACAAATTTACTCCAAATAGGTTTACGAAATTTTTTTATTATGCTTTTTTCAATCTCACGATATTTTTCCATCATATCACCTAGTTTTTATCTTACTCTATCTTTGCTCATATTATCTAAAAGATTATATGTACTTAAAAAGGCATTAAATGATTGATATTTTTGACGATAAGCGGCAATAACATCAAGGGTTGTTTGGTTAGCTGTTTGTAACATGGCTCTTACATATTCGATTAAATCAGCATCATTTAAACTTACCTTTTTGTTATTTTTAATAACTAAAGTATTACCAGTTAAATTATAATCATAATCAATGCCTAAAAGAATCTGATATTCTGGATCAATTAACTTTAAGATAAAGTTGGCATAAGATTTAAGATAATCAGCTTGTTTTACTTTAACGGGTATCGTATATTTTTCATTTAATTGCTTAAGGTCATCTAAGTTTTGCAGACGACTTTTTTCAATTAAATAGTGGGCTTTTAAAATGGTAAATCGATGAAAGCCATTTTCATCGATAATATATTTACCTTGATCAATTTCTTTGATGACTATTGGCTCATTAATGAAAGTACTACTTAAAGCCTTAATAATTTCAGTATTTGTATAATTAAGCATGCCGATACTGCGATTAAATCTTTCGGAGCCTTGACTATCAAAGTAAACATTTAGGCTATCAAAAATATTATCATTTTGACCATAGGTATTATACCCCGCAATTTCATCAATACATACTTTAGCATCGGCTTTTTTAAAATATAATCCATACTTATCAATGATTTCGTTAATTTCCGTGGGATTATAAATATGGCTATCAGTTTTCTTAATGATTTCTTCTTTGGTAACCCCATTTCGATTTAAAAAGGTTTGAACATCTTTATTCATATAAATCATCCTTATTTTAATTTAATATTTAATTCGTCTAATTGTTTAGAACTAACTTCATTAGGAGCCTCAGTCATTAAACAAGATGCACTGGTGGTTTTTGGAAAGGCAATGACATCTCTGATATTATCAGTACCCGAGAGAATCATCGTTAAACGTTCAAGGCCTAACGCTAGACCACCATGAGGCGGCGTACCATAAGTTAAAGCATCTAATAAAAATCCAAATTTATTATAAGCTTCTTCTTTCGTAAAACCTAAAGCTGCTAAAACTTTTTCCTGCATATCTGGTTTGTGAATTCTGATGCTCCCGCCACCAATTTCATAACCATTTAAAACAATGTCATAAGCCCTCGCTAAGGCATGTTCCTTATCATCTAAAGCGTTTATATCGCTAGGCTGGGTAAATGGATGATGGCATGAGATGTATCTTCCTTCTTCTTCACTATATTCAAACATCGGAAAATCAGTAATCCAAAGAAAATTAAATTTATCTTTATTAATGAGCTTTAAATCTTTACCTAGTCTTAATCTTAAAGCCCCTAACGAAGTTTTTACAATTTTTTTATCGCCAGCAGTAATTAATATTAAATCATTGTTTTCTAAATGTAACATTTCTTTTAAAAGATTACCAGTTTTTTCATCAATAAATTTCGCAATACTACCAGTATATTCCCCATTATATTTAAGAAATGCTAAAGCACTAGCTTTATAAGTTTTAACTAGTTCGGTAAGGTTATCGATGTCTTTCCGAGAAAAATTAAGGGCTTCATTTTTAACCACTAAAGCATTGATAATTCCGTTATTAGCGATAACATTTTTAAATACACTAAAATCGGTATTTAGAAATGCTTTGGTAATATCGTTTATTTTAAGTTCAAAACGCGTATCTGGTTTATCACTACCATATATTTCCATCGCTTCTTCATAAGTCATGCGTTTAAATGGCAGTTGCAGATCCATGTTTTTGGTCTTTTTAAATATACTCGCTAGCAAACCTTCAGTTAAATTGATAACATCTTCTTCGTTTACAAAACTCATTTCTAAGTCAATTTGCGTAAATTCTGGTTGTCTATCTGCACGCAAATCCTCATCACGAAAACATCTAGCGATTTGATAATAACGTTCAAAACCTGAAGCCATTAGTATTTGTTTGAAAAGCTGTGGTGATTGCGGAAGGGCATAAAATGAACCTTTATTGACTCTTGAAGGCACTAAATAATCTCTCGCCCCTTCTGGTGTCGATTTGCACAAAATTGGGGTTTCAATTTCTAAGAAGTTTTGACTATTTAAATATTCACGTGTACTTTGCATGACTAAATGTTTAGTGATAATATTATTTTTAAGTTCATCACGACGTAAATCTAAATAACGATATTTTAAACGCGTATCTTCTAAAGCTGTAACATTATTTAAATCAAAAGGTAGTTCTTTGGCTTCATTTAAAATTTCTATGTCATTAATGTTAACTTCAATCTCGCCAGTTTTTAATTTGGGATTAGCTTTTTCACGAAGCATAATAAGCCCGGTAGCCTTAATAACATATTCGTTTTTAAGACTTAAAGCCGTATTGTAAGCATTTGATTCGGGCTTAACTACTAGTTGAATAAGCCCGCTACGATCTCTTAAATCGATAAAAACCAGGCCACCTAAATCTCTTTTTTTACTAACCCAACCATTTAAAGTAACTGTTTGTCCAATGTTTTTTTTATTAAAATCGGTATTATTTACTTTCATTTTATTCATCACCTAATTTTTCATCTAGAAATTCGATTAAATTATCAAATTCTACTTTATATTCTTCTTTCGTCTGATTGTTTTTAATTGTTAAACATTTACTATTTACTTCATCAGCTCCAATAATGATAATAAATTTCGCTTTAAGTTTATCAGCGTGTTTGAAATTGTTTTTAAAATTTCGTAAATTATAATCTAAATCCGTTTTAAAACCATTAACTCTTAAAATACTTGCAAGGGAAAACATCATATCTCTTTCATTTTCACTTGTGGCAAATAAATAGACATCTATTCCCTCTTCTTGGTTTATATTGATGTTTTCAGCTTCTAAAGCTAATAATAATCTTTCAATGCCCACAGCAAAACCAACACCAGGGATATTAGGGCCACCTAGATTCGCGACTAGATTATCGTATCTACCACCAGCACCCAAAACGTTTCCACTACCAAAACCTTCAATTTCTGAAGTTATTTCGAAAACAGTATGCGTATAATAATCTAGACCTCTAACTAAATTATCATTGATAACATAATCAATGCCCATAAATTCCAAATATTTTTGCACTTCCGCAAAATGTTTTTTACTATCTTCATTTAAATAATCACTAATTTTAGGGGCATTTTTCATAATGTCACTATTGGCATCGATTTTGCAATCTAAAATTCTAAGAGGATTTTTTGCATATCTTTGTTTACAATCATCGCAAAGGTCATTTAAATAGGGTTTAAAATAACTAAGTAATGCCTCACGATATTTAGCCCGTGACTCTAAATCACCTAAGCTATTGATATTGACTTTAAGTTCTTTTAAACCGAGCAATTTAAATAAATTATAAACGATACTAATTGTTTCGGCATCAATCATTGGATTACAAGAACCGAAGACTTCAACACCAAATTGATTAAATTCACGATTGCGACCTGATTGTGGTCTTTCATAGCGAAACATGGGTCCAAAATACCAAGTTTTAAGTGGACTAGCATCGACATATAATTTATTTTCGATAAAACATCTGACAATGCCGGCAGTTCCCTCTGGTCTTAGGGTTAAATCACGATTACCGCGATCTTTAAAATCATACGTTTCCTTGCTGACAATATCGGTTTCCTCACCTACTGTACGATGAAATAATTCACTCGCTTCAAAAACAGGGGTTTGAACATAATTATAATTATAATTATCCATAAGACTCGTAATTAATTTTTTTAAATATAAAATTTCTCGAGCTTTATCTCCATAAATATCATAAGTTCCTTTAGGTTTTTGTATCATATGACCACTCCTACATCTATCTAAAATTATATGTGTTTTTCAATGAAAAGTCAATAAAAGTCAAGCGCTTACTTGACTTTTAATTTTATCTAGTTTTGCCTTCGTGTAAACTATTCATAGCAGCTTCTTTATCTTTTTCATCTTGCATTTGATAATATTGTTCTAATAAGGTATTAGCTTTATCACCATCAGGTGTTCCTCGAAGATTATCACGAACACTTTCATAATGGTTAGCTGTAGCTGGTGTCCAATCACTAATTGGTTCCATAGGAATTGTTATTGTATCATTTGTTGGCACCGCTACCATTGGTTCTGTATCTTGATTATTTAATACTACTGGTTCAGTTTGAATAGGTTCTGGGATGCTTATTGGTTTAACTTCTGGTACTTGTTCAAAGATGGCTGGCGCTTCCGTAGTATTTACTTGGTTAGCCTCGTTTTTAGCAGCTTCTCTGGCCGCTGATAAACGCTCTTGCATATTTGGCGCATCTTTGATTTGATGGTAAACATCTAAAATTTCTTCATCACTTAAGCCATTAATATTATAAACACCTGTATCAGTTTGAAGATGTGAAAGTACATTTTTAGCTTCTTCAATAGCATTGCGTTTATTTATTTCGTCTATTCTCTGTTCTTGAGCTAATTTATCGGCAGCTATTTTTTCATTACGGTTAGCTTCAAAAACAGCCTTTTGTTCTTGTAACGTTGTCGCTAATTGTGCTTCTAATTGTGTACGCTGTGCTCTTTTTTCTTCAAGTTCTTTATTTTCTTCATCGGTTAAACCAAAAGCAGAAGCTTGCGAATTTAAAATATTATTAATTTCTCCATTAATAGTTGCAATTTCATTTCTTATAGCTGTTTCTTGATTTTGTAAAGAAGATACTTTTAAATTATTATTGCTGGCAAGCATATTACTAGCTAATTTATATTCTTCTGAATTTGGATCAGTCGTTTTTAAAACATCTTTATAATAGTCTTCAACTTCGGTTGGTAAAATATAATTAGCATTAGCTTGCTGTTTTTGCATTTCAGCTTCCTCTTGTTTTTGATGTATGGCTTTGAAAGCTTCTTGCTTTTCAGGATCTAACTCTTCAAAATCTTTTGGTTTAATTTCCGCGATTGGTGAAACCTTTTTATATTCAACTTCTTTGGCTGCTGGATATGTTTTATGTATCTCCTCAGCAATTTTTGGAAATTGGTCTTCTAAATCTTTAGCACTTCTAGCTTCAAAAGTTTTACCATTAATATTAGTAACAGTTTTTGAAGTCGTGAATTTAGATTTTAATTTATCAATAATATTTTTACCAACTGACTTAATTTTACTGCCAATCATTTTAATGGTTTTTTGCGCAAAATTAGGTGTTGCTTTGATTTTAACTGTTTCGCCCGTTGATGTTGTAAATTTTCGTTCTTCTTCTTGAAATGTAGTTCTTACTTTCAAATAATTTTCAACAAAATTACAATAATCTTCTTTAGCTAGTTTTTGTGCATTTATGAAACCTTGAAGTTGACATTTGTCATACATTTGGTCAAAACACACATATTCATTAGCTTGTTGCCATGTTGTATTTTCATAATCTAAATATTTTGATAAGCTATCCCCTATAGCCATTTCCTGAGGTGTACTATCTATTAATGGTAAATTCATTTCAGCTTCATTTAAATGATATAAAACATCCTCAACATTATGAATTCCTTTGGCTTCAAGTAATTCTTGACTACTAAAAGGCATAACATTTTCCCCATTATAATAACGAGCAACTTGTAAAAACTTCTCTCTCCATTGATTGTTTAATTTTATTTTTTCATTTTGAAGTTCGATTATTCTATCAAATATTCTTACAATTTGTGCCTGGATATTAGGGTTTTCATCATCTTTATGTTCAGCAATATAATCTTGTAAGAAATCTCTTTCATCGAGAATTGCATTCATCGAAAGTTCAATTTCTTGCATTTGTTTCTTTAATTGTTCTAAATTATTTAAATCCATTTATATCCCCTCCAACATACTCTGTATCGTTTCATTAACGATTGGTTCATCTTCTACTGGAACATCATCTAATGTTATTTCATGACCTTGGTTAGTTATTTTAGATACGTGTACTTCTTCATCAGTAAAATGGTATACCAAATATTCGTTTCCATTTTCTAATTCAAAGGTACCGATAACCTCCGCGTCTTTTACTTCCCCATTTTTATTTATTTTTACTTTTTCTGTCATTTTTCCTCTTTTATCTTCTCTTAGAAATTTGTGGTACTTTTATCATTTCTGTAGTTTCACTATTTCTTTTTGATAATGCGTATGCTTCTAAACCTATTAAACCGGCAAATGGGACACCTACAAAAAGGCTATTATAAAACGCATCATCACCTGTTTGTGGTAAATCACTTACTACTTCAGGTGTTTGTTCTTTAATTGGTGTTTCGATTTCTTCCGGCGGAGTTACTGGAGGTGTTTCGATTTCTTCTGGTGGAGTTACTGGAGGTGTTTCGATATCTTTGTTAGCTTTATAATGCTCATCATCGGGAATAGTATCTGGATCTATACTATTGGCATAACTATGAGTCATATATCCAGTAGCTATATCAAGATTTGCAGTACCATCAGGTGTAATAACATAATGACCATTTTCATCTAGAGTAACTTGCATTGTACCAAGACCATATTCAGATAAATCATAAAATACGGTTCCATTAATATCTGTCGGATTCATACCTAAGAGTTTCAATGTCGTATCATCAGTAATGGTAAAATTATCAAATAAATTTTGTTCATTAAATTCAGCTATAAATTTAGCTAATTCATCATAACTAAAAGCATCATCTGGTGAATAAATAGCTACGGCTGAACCATCTTCATTTTTAAGGATTGCCCAACCATTTTTATCTTCTAATTGAGGTGGTACTTTTACCGCTTCGCCGTGATTTTCATGGGCTTCACCATCACTTATATTAAGATATGGATCATCATCTGTTTGTACAGCTGTATCTGTTGTTTGTTGTTCAGCAACCATTTCTTCATCAGTAAGTTGGGTTTCATCAACCATTGTTGCTGCTTCGTTGTTATTGGTAAACATATCTTCAGTATTTACTGTTGTAGCTGAATCTACTCTATCAGTCATAGTTGATTCCTCACTTATAGGAGCAACTTCTGAAGTGACTACTGATTCTGATTGAATAGCTGGTTCTGAAATAGTCACTGGTTCTGGCGTTTGAACAGCCGGTTCTGAAACAGCAACTGGTTCTGGTGTTTGAACAGCTGGTTCTGAAACAGCCACTGGTTCTGGTGATGAAATAGAATCAGCTGCTATTGATAATTCATCAGCATAAGCAGTTTGTGGTCCAAATAAGCCAAAATCAGCACCTACTGCTTCACCAAAAAGAGTTTTAATTGCTCCATATGTCACAAAAGTTCCACCAGTTAACGCAAGAGCCTTACCAACATTAGCTAATGTTGGATGCCTCATTATAAAATTTTGTACTTTCTCGTTACTTAACATTCTGGTTTTAATAGAATTAGCTAAAACAGTTAGTTTAGCAGCTAATCCATATGCATTCCATTTTCCTTGATCTTTCACTAAAGTAATAGTTCTTGTATTTGTCATTTAGCCATCTCTCCTTTTTTAATTTCATTAAAGCTATAAAATGTTAACGTTATATGTAAAAGCCTATCCATACATTATTATTATAGCAGTTTTATTATAAAATAACAATTATTTTTACACGAAAAGTGTAAACAAAAAGAACTATTAATAAATAATAGCTCTTAAAATATATTTTTTTTATACTAGCGTCTCTTAGAAATTCTTCTTGTAGCAACAGTTTCAGTGTTTAATCCACTACGTAAATTTTTAAGACCAGCAAGTGATAAACCTGAAATAGCAGCTAAGGCTAATAACTCAGCATATGTTGTTTCATCACTTGTTTGTGGTAATTCAGTAACAATTGGTTCTGGCTCTGGTGTTGGTTCTGGTTCTGGAGTTGGTTCTGGCTCTGGAGTTGGTTCTGGAGTTGGTTCTGGTTCTGGATCTTTATTGGCTTTATAATGTTCATCATCAGGAATAGTATCTGGATCAATGTCGTTAGCATAACTATGTGTCATATACCCAGTTGAAACAGTAACATCTACACTTCCATCTGGAATAACATGATAAATTCCATTTTCATCCAAAGTGACTTCAATTACACCTAAACCATAGTCACTTAAATCACAATATACTGGAGTACCAACTTCTGTAGGATTTACTACGATTAATTTAACAGTAGTACCATCAGAAATTACAATTGGTGAAAGACCAGATTTATTAAAGTTGTCGATAAATTTATTTAATTCATCTAAACTAAATGCATCATCTGGTGAATAAATGGCTGCTGCTGAACCATCAGAAGTTTGAACGATGGCAAAACCATTTTTATCTTCTTGTTTTTGTGGAACTTCAACTTCTTCAGGGTTTTCTTTTGATTCGCCATCAACAATTTGAAGTTCATTTTCTTTGTCAGTAGCAGACTGAATCCCTTGAACTACTTCTTCTACTGTTTCAGCAATTTCTTCATCAGTAGTTTCTAAGGCGATAGTATCATCAGTTTCGGCTTCTACTACTGGTGTTTCTACATATTCAGATTCTTCAACCATTTCTGTTACTGGTGCTTCTACATATTCAGATTCTGTATATGTTGGTTCTTCATATGATACAACTGCTTCTTCAGCTGGTTGTTCCATAGGTGTAACACCTTCATTTACGTCTATTACTTCTGGAACTTCGTCAGCAAAAGCTTTTTGACCAGGTAAAATAAGTGCAGCTGCAACTAGTACACTATTGATTTTACCCATAAGTTTGAATTTTTTAGTTTGTAAAAATTCTTTAAGACCTTTAAATTTTTTCATTTTCATCTCTCCCTTTCCGAAAGATTTTTCCATTTACCCCTTATAAATTAATAAGTTTTCTTGAAAAATCCCCCTTTACGAGTGGGTATGATAACATAAAATCTTTATTTTGTCAAATTATCGAGTGAAAAGAAAAAAAAGAACTATTTTTTCATAGTTCTTTAAGCTTTTTTACTTCTTTTAGTGCGATAGAGAATTACACCAAGACCAACAATTATTATAACTATACCAGCAACCACGGAAATCATTAACACGTTAGCACTAGTGTTTGGTACATCAACTTCGACGGTAGTTGTATCTGGCGCTACTGTTAAGTTTATAGCTTTAGTAAGTGGAGTTTCATCACTATATAAGCCAACTACTCTTTGATAATCGTTATTTGAAGATTTATATATTTGGGCTTTTTTATTTACTCCTTTAGCACTAACTTCAATATTAACTGTTGTTTCTGCATTTAATTCATCAGTTGGAATTCTAACTTTAAACTTTTCACCATTATTGAAGATTGTTCTGGCTTTGCCGGTTTCATCGACAATTCTAGTATTACTAGTTCCACCATCAAAAGTAGCGTTATATGACTTAATTCCTGTTAAATCAACGGAAATTAAACGTGATTCATAATAATTTCCATCATCAGAAAGCACAAGTTCATTACCTTCAGAATTAATATTTAAATTATAATTTGGCTTGGTAGCTACAGCTTTTTTAGCATTAGCGACGAGTGGCTTAATATATTTAGGAATCAAATCATAAAGGTCAGTTGTCGTCGCATTTCTAAAAGTATCTACAACATCATTATCGCCTTGATTAGTATCATCTAAATACCACCAAATAGCGGCTTGGGTAATGATTTTGTCGTTTTCATCGTTACCAGTAGGTCTAACATTTGGATAACCATGTTCTAAAATATACTGAACACCAGCATCAGCCTCACCAACTAAAGTAGCTTCGGTATTAGATTGTAAAGCTAACTTTTGGTTATCAATACAATATAAGCTATCACCTTCAGTTGTCGTAAAATAAGTAAATCCATATTTATTATTCGAAATTGTGTCCGATAATACTTCAGCACGTTTTACTTTTATAGAATTTGGTGCCGCTAAAGCTGTGTCAAAATTAAGCGTAAAAACAAGGGCTACCAAGGCAAATAATGATAATATTTTTGTCTTTTTCATTTTATTCCTCCCGTATCTTACAATATTATTATAACATGATTGCATTAAAAAAAACATTAAAAAATGTTTTTGATGTTAAAAAGTGTCAAGAAAAGAGTTATTTACTCTTATAAATAACTCTTTCTAGTTCTATAAATAATTAGTCCTGTACCAGCAAGTACTAATAATAATCCAAGCACAATAACAATTACAGGAATATTAGCACTGGTGTTTGGAGCCGCAACTACGACACCACATTCAGCGTCATATGTATTTTTATCTACTATGTTACCATCTTTTCCATAGTAAACATCATTAATTAAAATACATGATTTTTCACACTCTTGTTTATAAGTATCTTTATCAACTACATTACCAGCTTTTCCATAGTAAACATCATCGATAACTTCACATGATTTTTTACATTCTTTAGTATAAGTTTTTTCATCGACTATGGTTCCCTTTTTACCATAGAAAGTATCACCAATAATTTCACAAATATGTTTTTCGACATTAACCGCTAATTTAGTGTTGATTTTAGCCGTTTTTGGTTCTTCATATAAACCTACTACTCTTTGGTAAGCATTGTTGTTGCTTTTGAAAATCATTGCTTTTTTACCAGTATTAGTAGCTTCTAAGCTAACATTGATTTCATCAGCTTCTTTTACTTCATTAGCAGGTACAACAATTTTAAATTGTTCTTTAGAATTAAATGTCGTTTTAGCTTTACCATTTTCGTCAGTTACTTCACCATTAGAAACTTGAACTTTATATGTAGGTGCATTAGTTATTGTAGCAGTAATTAATGAAGATTCATAATTTTTCTCATCACTAGTTAATTTAAGTGTAGCACTATCTTTACTAATTACAATCTTTGGTGTTTGCGTGGTGTTCTTTTGTGCTTTTTTAGCATCAGCAACTAGTGGCTTAATATATTTAGGAATCAAATCATAAAGGTCAGTTGTCGTTGCATTTCTAAAAGTATCTGATACATTATTATTACCTTGATTAGTATCATCTAAATACCACCAAATAGCGGCTTGGGTAATAATTTTGTCATTTTCATCATTACCAGTAGGTCTAACATTTGGATAACCATGTTCTAAAATATATTGAACACCGGCATCAGCCTCACCGATTAAAGTAACTTCGGTATTAGACTGTAAAGCTAATTTTTCGTTATCAATACAATATAAGCTATCGCCTTCAGTTGTCATAAAATAAGTAAATCCATATTTATTATTCGAAATTGTGTCCGATAATGTTTCAGCACGTTTTACTTTGACAGAATTTGGTGTAGTTTTGGCAGTTACACCAGTAAAGCTAAGTGTGAATAAAGTAATGACTGCTAGAGCAATACTTAAAAATTTCATCCATTTTTTCATAGATATTTCCCCCCTTAACGCCTTAAATTCGCGTTTACAGGCGGATATACTAACATTAAATTACTTTTTTGTCAAGCTTTTTTGACTTTTTTTGTATTTTTAAGGTTTTTTTACTTAAAAAGTTAAATTCACGTTTAAAAAACTTATAAGTTGTCAGGATGATAATCGCTACTGGTAAAGCCACTACAATGCCCATAATGCCTGCTAATATCCCCCCAGCGAAAACGGAAATAATAACGACTAACGGATGGACTTTATTACTTTGACCATAAACCCAAGGGTTAATAACATAGCCATCAATGGCTGAAAAAACGATAAAAATAATTAAGGTTTTTACAAATAATTCGGGACTCACGACAAAGGCGGTAATAGCTGCAATAATATTGGTAAAAATGCCCCCAAAATAAGGAATTAGATTACCGATAGAGGCTAAAGTACCCAGCATTAAAGCATTGGGATGCCCCACTAGCGTATATAAAATTAGATATTCAAAAAAAGAAATGACAATTATTTTTAAAAAGCCTGATAAATATCTATTAAGTTCATAGTTTACTTTGGATAAATAACGATAAAGGCGTTTATTTTTATGCATCACGAAACTGCGCACTTTATTTCTAATTTTATCCATATCGATAAGAAAATATATGGTGGCAGCGACAATAATTAAGATTTGTGAAAACACATTAATACTAGTCCCGATAATATGAATCATGCCATCGGAAATATACGAACCAATATCGGTTAAAATTTCATTAAAGGTTTTCATCAGTTCAGTTTGAACCATACTAAAATCAAAATTAGATTTAGCTGAAAGTTCTTTAAAGAAAGCAATAATGGCATTAAACATATTACCAATTTCTTCGGTTAAAACAGGCATTAGTAAATAAATAAGTAAACCGATAATTAGAAAGACTAAACCAATAATTAAAAAAATAGCTAAATTTCTGGGGACTTTTTTATTAACTAAGGAGGTGACTAACGTATTTAAAACATAAGCGATAATAAACGCAATCAAAAAAGGTAGTAAGATTTCTTTTAAAATGCTTACTACCCCTAGCCAAAAGCTTCGTGTTTGATATATTAAGAATATTAATAAACCGATTAAAACTAAATTTACGAGTTTATAGTCAAGTTCGCTTACCTTCATTGTTATCCCTGCTTTCTAAAGCAATAGTAATTGGACCATCATTACAAATCGAAACTTTCATATCAGCGCCAAATTCGCCGGTTTCGACTTTAATGTACTTTTGTAATTTTTCATTAAATAGTTTGTATAATTTTTCGGCTTCTATACTATTTAAAGCATGAATATAACTAGGACGATTACCTTTTTTCGTATCAGCATATAAAGTAAACTGAGAAATACTTAAAATTTCCCCGCCTACGTCTAAGATTGATTTATTCATTATATTATTTTCATCCTCAAATATACGCAAATTTAAAACTTTTTTAATTAAATAATCTATTTCTTTTTCACTATCGCCAGCCGTAAAACCGACAAAAAGGACTAAACCTTTGGAAATTGACCCTACTACTTTCCTATTTACTTCGACTTTTGAATTTAAACTACGCTGGACTAATACTCTCATTTGATAGACCTTTCTACGTCGATAACGCCTTCAACCATTTTAATATCGTTCATAAATTTTAAAAGTTCTTCTTTATCTTTAACCACAACACCCATTTCAATCATTTGAGTATTTATGTCACGGTTACTATTGATGTTGCGCACGCCAATATCTTTGCTGGCGGCTTTGGTAATAATGGGTGCCAGTACATCATCGGTGGGTCTCGCGTGAATTAAAATAGCGGTTATAAACTTATCCGTAGTTTCATTCCACTGAATGTCGATTAAACGTTCTTCGGTATCCGCGACATTGGGACAAACACTACGATGGACTGAAATACCATTACCTTTAGTGATATAACCAATGATGCGATCGCCAGGAATGGGATTACAACAAGAAGCTAAATTGGCTTTAATATCTTGATCGCCATCAACCATAATAATATGTCCTTTGCCAGTAACTTTATTACCGAGTTTTTGCGCTTTTTCAAGTAATTTTTCATCGGCATCTTTTTCTTCTTTAAAAGCGGCAGTTATCACGGTATCTAAATGAATTTTATTAGAACCAATATGTGAATATAATTCATTTAAACTACCTAATTTAACGGTTTTTAAAACTTTGTCTAATTTATCGTTAAAGTCATTAAAAGTATATTTATGTTTTTTAAGTTCTTTAAGTAATATTTCTTCACCCTTTTTAATATTTTCATCGGTTGATGCTTTATGAAAATAACTTTTAATTTTATTTTTAGCTTGAGCGGTTTTAACAATATTTAACCATTCATAATTCGGCGTACTACTACTATTAGTAATAATTTTAACGATGTCGTTATCTTGTAATTCATAATCTAAAGGGACAATAGCTGAATTAACGATTGCTCCGGTGGTGGTATCACCAACTTTAGTATGAACTTTATAAGCAAAATCAATTGGCGTGGCGCCATGTGGCAGTTCGATAACATCACCCTTAGGCGTAAAGACATAAATGGTATTTTTTAAAACTTCTTCCGTAATGGTTTCGGCAAAATCTTCAGGGTCAATTTCTTGTTGTTTTAATTCCATAACGGATTTGAAAAATTGTAATTTTTGTTCCATGTCAGACTGAATAGCGGCTTTAGAGCTACCATGTTCTTTATAAGACCAATGCGAGGCAATACCATTTTCCGCTACTTTATCCATATCATAAGTTCTGATTTGAATTTCATATAACTGTCCATCCACGCCAAAAACAGTTGTGTGTAACGATTGATACATATTCGTCTTCGGCATGGCAATATAATCTTTAAAACGATTAGGTTTCGGTTTAAATTTGGAATGAATAATACCTAAAACTTGATAACATTCGGGAATCGTATTGACAAAGATTCTAAGGGCGAGTAAATCATAAATATCACTGAAACGCTTACCTTTATCTAATTTTTTATAAATACTATATATACTTTTACTACGCCCTTTAATTTTATGTTTAATATTATGTTTGTTTAAAAGCTCCGAAACACTGGATATCATTTTTGCGACACTCGAATCACGTTCCGTTTTCGTGGCATTTAATTTTTCGACAATATCATAATATTCATCGGGTTTTAAGTAGCGCAAAGATAGTTCTTCTAATTCGCTTTTAATATGATTCATTCCTAGACGATGGGCAATTGGCGTTAAAATATCTAAGGTTTCCCTAGCTGTTTCTTTTTGCTTTTTCTCATCTAACGCAAATAAAGTTTTCATATTATGAAGCCTAGCGGCTAGTTTAATAATAATTACCCTCACATCTTCGGATAAACCAACAAAGACTTTACGCTGACTGGCAATAACCGATTCGGTTTCACCAGAAAAATTAAGTTTATTAATTTTCGTCACACCTTCGACGATCGATAAAATATCATCCCCAAATAATTCTCTAATTTCTTCAGGATCAGCATCTGCTTCTTTAATAACATCGTGAAGTAGTGCCGCTGATAATGTCGTCGCATCAGCACTAGTTTTAGTTAAAATATAAGCAACGGAAAGCGGATGAGTTATGTAATCCTCACCCGTTAATCTCTTCGCTCCAAAATGTTTATCATAAGCGTATTTATAAGCTTTTTGGATTAATTCTAAAGCGTCTTCATCAGTAATATAAGTTTTTACTTTGTCAAAAAACTTATCAAAACTTTCACATGAATATTTACTCATGTGTAATCACCTCTACTATGAATTTACACCTTTAATTTGAAGTTCATCAACTTCATCTAAAACGATTTTCTTTTTCTCCTTTTCAATTGGGGCTCCTTTTTTAATATTGCGTTTAGTAATTTCAAGCCATAGCTGACTAGCTACAAAGATTGAACATAACGTACCAATGACTAAACCGAAAAGTAAGGCTACATTAAATTCAAAAATGTCACTAGCGCCTAAGAAAATTAAGCACACCACAGGAATTAAGGTTGTTACTGTCGTAATAATACTACGATTTAAAATCGATCTTAAACTTTCATTAACGATATTATCTAAGTCATGATCAGTTAACTTTTTGGTTTTGCCTTTCATATTTTCTCTAATTCTATCAAAAGTAATAATAATATCGTTAACGGCATAACCGATAATTGATAAGATTGCCGCAATAAAGATCGTTGACACTTCTAATCTAAAGATACTAAATAGTGAGACAGTAATTAAAACGTTTAGTAATAATGAAGCAATGCAGCTAACGCCATAACTAAATTTAAATCTAATCGTGATATATAAGATAATGGCCAAAGCCGCAATAATTAAAGCTAAAATGGCATTTTTAATAAGTTCTTTTTTGACAATATTAGATACTACTCCCACGTCAGTTGAAGCGTTATATTTATCAGCAAAATAATCTTCCGTGCTCATCGCTTTTTTCTGTGATAAGGAGTTTTCAATTTTAATTGAATAAGTATCATCGTTTTGTTTTTCAAACTCATACATCTTATAACCTAATTTTTTCGTATCTTCTAAGACATCGGCTTTATTAATTTTTTCTTCAGTTTGTAAATTAATTACAGTACCGCCTTTAAAGTCAACACCTAATTTGAGACCCATGGTAATGATCGAACCAATACCAACAATACCAATAATTAAAGCAATAATTAAGAACACTTTACGCTTTTTAACAAAATCGATTTTCTTATAGAAAAATTTAGTTCTTTGTTCTTTTTTGTTAACATTGGGAATATCTTTCTTTTTAACCCCAATAAATAATCCAGGTTTACCTTCAAAGACGCCTGTTTCAACGAACCATTTCATCAGCCATCTAACAAAGAATACCATGATTAATAAAGTAACCACAATACTGATAATTAACATCGTCGCAAACCCTTTAACGCTACTTTGACCAAAGATAAATAAGACAATAGCGGCAATTAAAGTGGTTATATTGGCATCCATAATGGTACCTAAGGAATCTTTATTACCATTTTTGAAGGCTGATTTAATACCCCTACCTTCATACATTTCATCTTTAATACGGGCAAAACTAATAACATTAGAGTCAACCGCCATCCCAATACCGATAATCATAGCGGCAATTCCTGGTAACGTAAGCGTCCCGCCAATTAACCAGAAAATAAAGAATGTTAAAGCCGAATAAATGATAATACCAATACTGGCAAATATTCCAGACATACGATATAAACCGATTAAGAATAAGCAGATTAAAATGATGGCTACAATTCCAGCGGTTACCGTTTTTTCAAGCGAATTTTCACCAAATGATGCTCCAACACTTTGTGATGAAATTTCGACTAATTTCGTTGGCATACTACCAGAATTGATTAAATCAACTAAGTTTTTAACTTCTTCTTGTTCAAAATTACCTTCTATAATAACGTCACTACTAAATCCTTGAGATACTGAAGCTACTGAAAGACATTTTGAATCATTTAAGGAACCACATTTATATTGTTCATTATTAAATGAGTCAGTTTCTTCATCAAAATCTAACCAAATAACAATGCGATTGTCTTCCATTTGACTTACTTTTTTAGTTGCTTTATAAAAGGCATCTTTATCTTTAACGCTTAAGGAAACTACAGGACTACCTTTTTCATCAGTACCGACTTTAGCGGCCCCACTTCTTAAAACATCACTAGTCATAAGTAAATTATCACTAGTATCACGGAATGTTAGACTCGCCGTTTGACTTAAGATATTACGAGCTTCATCAGCATTATCAACTCCCGCTAATTGAACACGGATACGATCACCTTCGATATTAATCGTTGGTTCTAAAACGCCTAAAACATCAATTCTTTTAACTAAAGTATTGTAAGTCGAATTAACGACATCATTAGTAATTTTTTCTTTACCATCAATACTTTTAATTTGATATAAAACTTCAAAACCGCCTTGCAGATCAAGGCCTAATTTAATTTCTTTTAAAGTTGGGAATAAAAGGGCAAGCGCGGCTATAACGATGGCGACTACCACTAATATTCTAGTTATTATTTTTTTCTTCATGTTACATAACTCCTTCTAGTCTTCAAAATAAACTCTTCTTTTTTTTGTATTTAATTTATCTTTAAAATATTCATCGATGATGACATTATCACTATTAAGAATATCGCTCACCATTTCATATAAAGCTAAATTGTTACTATTTCGCCACTTATTTTCTTTTAAATAATTCCACACATCATCAGCCGTCAAATAGTTATAGCCATCTCTTTTTAAATCAGCTACTTTAGACCTTAATGCAGGAAGTAATCTTTCATAAAGTTCTTCGGCACTATTAAACTCAATATCCATGTTTTCCCTCCACTTAAGCATACATATCCATTATACCTTAAAACCAAAGATTTTTAAAGAGTTTCACTAAAATTTACCAAATTCCCGTTTTTAAATTATACTTCCTAAGAAAAAAGAAACAATTAATGTAGTTTCTTTAAAATTTTAGTATTAGCCCATTTTTCATCTTTTTTTGGGGAAAATTTTCGCTGGAACACACTCTTCACATCTAAAAACACGTATATCATTACGTATATTACAAACGCTGGCAGAACATTACATGTTATTATTGCGATAGGTTTTGTAAATGGAACAATTTTTTTACCTAATTCGTTGGATTCTTGAAGTTGTGTTTGTGCTTGAACATTGGCTTCATATACTGACTGCATATCTAAGGAAAACGTATTTCCATCAATTTCAAAATTGAAAGTTTCTTCATCAGGTTGATATTGTTCTTGTAGTTGTTGTTGGAAATCTTCATAGGGAACATCTATAGAAACATTATCTGTAATAATATACACTCCCGTTGGATGTTCTTCATATTCCCAACAAAATGGATTGAACATATAATCTGCGGGCATGACGAAGTCCGAACGAAAATCAATATGTAGACTATCTTGCTCAACACTTTCACTAGCACACCCAGGCATAAGCATTGCAGTTGTTAATGCTGTAGCGCACAAGGCTGGCGCTAATTTGAATTTTTTATTTTCTTTCGCTTTATTAAAAACTTGTAATTTTGATATCATATAAATTCCTTCTTTCAAAAGCCATTTTATTATAACACCAGATTAAAATATCGTCAATTTTTTAATATTTTCCGCATTTACTACCCCAAGAATCGACAAGTTCATTATTTCGATATATTTTTAAAAGCTCGCAGTTATTGGGGCACCCACTGCATTCAAAAGCTTTGGTATCAAAAGCAATATCAGATAATTCTAAAGAATAAGTTTTACCGATTTTATTTTTACGCGCCAAAACAGCAATCCCAATAGCGCCCATTAAGTGGCCATTTTCGTCAACGATAATATCTTCACCCAATATTTCTTTGAAATATTTAATAACCCCCACATTTTTCGAAACACCGCCTTGAAAGATAATCGGCGCTTCGATTTTTTTGCCTTTACCGACATTATTTAGATAATTTAAGACAATGCTTTTACAAAGACCGGCCACGATATCTTCGACTTTATAACCCACTTGCGCTTTATGCACTAAATCTGATTCGGCAAAGACAGTACATCTAGCGGCTATTTTCACAGGATTTTTACTTTTTAAAGCATATTTACCAAATTCACTGACATCTAAACCTAATCTTTTGGCTTGACTAGATAAAAAAGAACCCGTGCCCGCCGCACATAAAGTGTTCATAGCATAATTAGTAATAATTCCATTTTTAAGTAAAATAATTTTCGAATCTTGGCCACCAATTTCTAGAATGGTGCGAACATCAGGATAAAAAGTTAAAGTCCCCACCGCATGGGCGGTAATTTCATTTTTAACGATATTAGCATTTAATAGTAAGCCGATTAATTTACGCGCCGAACCAGTAGTTCCAATACCTTTAATTTGATAATTACTAGGTAAATCTTTTTTTAAGATATCGATTAACTTACGAACGGCTTTTATGGGACTACCTTCAGTCCAAATATAAGATGAAGTAATTATGTTGTTATCGTCATCGATGATAACCCCTTTAGTCGATATCGAACCAATATCCACGCCTAAATAAGCATCTTTCATTTCTCTCTCCTCATTTCTAACATATCATAAAAAGCTTCTAACCTAGTTTTAATACCAGTTTCTGAGGTATTAGCATCAAAACTAAAAAACAATACCGGTACTTCATATTCGGAAGCGATTTTATTAATAATGGGCATTACACCAATTTCTGGTGTACAAAACGATGATTTAATATGAATAATACCATCATACCCTGCTTCACATAAATATTTAGTGCGAGCTACATTATCAGCTCCATCAGCCCCTAATTGATATTTAATATATTTTTTTACATATTTTAAATATTCTTTAATTTTATTTTGTTTTTCAAATAATAGATAATGAACATTCGTAAATCTTTTAATTTCTATTTTATTTTGGGCGAGCTGTTTTTCTAAATAATAATTAGAAAAAGGTTCCATAATGGTATAAAGTTCGCCAATAATGCCGATTTTTAAAGGTTTATCGGGTTTTCTTATTGGAACGCTGGTGATTTCTTTTTGATAATAGCGATATATTTTTTTAAGCTCATGATGGTTTTTAACTTGACTAAATTCTTTTAACATATTAAATTTTAAAGCTTCAAATGATCCTTCTTTGATTTCAAAACCGATATTTTCTCGAATATAATCATCGATTATATCCATATATTTAACCATTTTGATGGCAATAAAACCATAGTAAATAGCTTTTAATTTACTATATTTTATGTCTGCTTGTTTTAAGACTTTAACAATTCTTCGAAGGCTTAATTTTCCTTTGGTAACTAAATTAATAAGTTTTACATCATAGCCTAAATCTTTTAATATTTGCGCTTGAACTTCACCATAATAACCATAACGGCAGCCCCCACCCATCTGAATTAACGTATCCGCACCTTTTTGGATAGCTTCAATCATCGTCCCTAAAGTATATTTAAAAGGGGTGCAGACAAAATCTGGGCTGTATTTAGTACCGAGTTCAATCGTTTTACTAGTAATTGGAGGCGGCATAATAATTTCTTCTTTAAAGGCTTTATTTAATAAAAAATTAGCCGGCACATTATAATCTCCCATTATTGGAAATGATATTTTATGCATCAAACACCTCCTTTAAGCATGTCGATAAAACTTTCAAGTCTGGTTTCTACGCCGGTAAATGACGAATTATTATCTAAAACGATATTAATATATGGAATATCGATTTTTCGCATGACGATTTCATTAGCTAAGGAATCTGGGCCACAAGGAAAAGCCGATAAAAAAATTACCCCATCTATTTTATCTTGGGCATAAATAAGGGCGCCAATATTATCTTTAGAATATTTAAAATATAGATCTTTAGATAATTTGGTACTTAATTTATTAGTGATTTTTTCATCGAATTTATCGCTAAAAATAACTTCAATATCATTAGCGGTTAAATATTTAATAATATCCCGACCAATTAAATCATCATAGGTATTATAAGGATGCGCCATTAATAAAATTTTGGTTTTATTAGAATTTAATTTACCGATATTAATACTGATATCGCGTTTATGATTTTTTTTATACTCGTTTATGGCATATTTATAAGCCTTTTTACTTTGTCTTTTAGTAAAACCTAACGTTAGGCCTATTTTAATTAAACCGGATTTTAAACTTTGATGTTTATCTAAGGCGATATTATAATTTAAGATTTTAACATCAAAAGTGTTTTTCACAATATCATAAGCACTTAAGAAATTAGTACATGTTTGATTATCTAAGTGATAATTATCAATCCTAGGAATAATTAGGTAATCACACTTACCCGTTAAATAATGAATATGCCCAAGATAGGTTTTTAAGGCTAAACACATCTCATCATTTGAATATTTCATGCCATTTTCCATAATTTCTTTATTGGTGTTTGGACTTATAATATAAGGTACTTTTAGATAATCGAAAAAGTTTTTCCAAATGTCACCATAATAATAGTAAAAAATACCGCGAGCTATTCCGACTTTGTCCATATCATCACCACTTAAAATATATTAAGCAAAATTATCTTTTATGAATATTTATTTTTACTATTATTCGCTGTTTTTTCATGATATAAAATCCAGGTTAATCGATACTAGTTACATAATGATTTCGTATTTAACAGCGATTATTCAGTTTCTATTGTTGATATGTCTTTTATACTAGTTTTTTTAATTAAAGGAAGAATGGCTACTTTATAAGGGGCGATCTTTGTTGAATAATATAGTTATTATATTACCTTAAACTTATTATGGTTTTATGGCTTGGCATGTTGAATATTTTTA
>CANQAO010000005.1 GCA_947589375.1 uncultured Bacilli bacterium
TTCGTCCTTGATTTATAACTTTCAACGATTAAATTCCCGTTCTTAAAAAAACGGGCACTTTAAATTTTATTCAATGAGGGAAAATGCCAATTTGACAAAAAATAAAAAAATGTTATAATAACACTCATAAAAAAAGGCGGTAATATCATGAAATTAAAAAATATTATAATTGATATGAAAAAAAATATTAAAAAAGGTTGGAAGGAAGTAAGTAGTTATGCCAAACGAAGTGATTTGGGTGATTTGGCATTGACACATGGTTTCATTAGTGGTGGGTTATTAGGCGCAGGCTTCTTAATTACAACTATATTTGTGCCTGAAGCTATGCCTATCACGTTCGCTGTAGCTGGTTCTGAATTTACTTTAGGAACAACAATCGGCTTTATAAAAAGATTAAATGATGCGGGAGCTGGTTTATTACTTTCAGAAGAAGATTTGTTTGATTCTAAATGTTTTAGGAAATATGGTATTTCTAGAAAAAGCAATATACATTACCGTATGAAAAGTTCGCCATATGACATAGAAAATGAACAAATACGTCAAATTGATCAAGAAATATTAAATTTTATTGATGAATTTAAAAAATGTTATAATTTATTTAATTTGGATGAAATAGAAGATATTTTAAATAAATTAAATAATGAAAGCTCTGATATTAAAGAAGAATTGGAAAATACTGAGAAATTACTTGAAACAGAAACAAACGATCTAATGCGTGAAACATTATTGGAAACAAAATATGCCTATGAAGAAACATTAAAAAATCTACAGTCACAAATAGAAAATGTAACCATTAAAAAAACCGAAATTGATAATATTTTAACTGATTTAGCTAATAAATGCCGATATTTAGAAAAAAAACGCGATAATATTATTCAAGAACTAGAAACTCAAAAAGATTTACAAGAACAACAAGAAAAACTATATGACATTAAAGAAAGAAAAATTGATTTAGAAAGTAAATTTTTAAAAGATGATCAAACAGAAATAGATTATGTTAATGCCCTTATTCAGTTAAATGAAGCTGAAGAAAAAATCCGTGAAAAAGGTTTATTAGCTGATTTAGAGGATAAATATTTAGAGCCAACACCGCAAAAAGCCAAAACATTAAGGCTACAACGAAAGGCTAGATAATAGTTATTTAAGATATAGAATTTTCTATATCTTTTTAAATGTCAAAAAATGCCTAAAATAAATAGCTTTATTTATATTTAATCAAAATTGTGTTATTATTAATATAGAGGTGATAAGGTGAATATTAAAGATATTAAAGCCAGAGAAATATTAGATTCCCGTGGCAATCCAACAGTTGAAGTAGATGTTATTTTAGAAAATGGCATTTTAGGTAGAGCCGCAGTCCCTAGTGGTGCTTCAACAGGAGAAAGGGAAGCCTTAGAATTACGAGATGGCGATAATAGGTATTTAGGTAAAGGAGTTTTAAAAGCCGTCAATAATGTTAATACTATTATTAAAGATGCTTTAATTGGTAAAGATGCTTTAAATCAAAGAGAAATTGATAATATTATGTTAGCTCTAGATGGCACCGAAACGAAAAGCAAATTGGGCGCTAATGCCATGTTAGGGGTTTCGATGGCCTGTTTAAAAGCGGCAGCGATTTTCGAAAATAAAGAATTATATGAATATGTTGGTAATGGAACCACTTTACCAGTGCCAATGATGAATATTTTAAATGGTGGTATGCATGCCGATAATGGACTTGATTTCCAAGAATTCATGATTATTCCAAATGCGCAAAATATTAAAGAAAGAGTGAGAATTGGTAGCGAAGTTTTTCATAATTTAAAAGCCGTTTTAAAAGAAGAAGGCTATAATACGAATGTCGGCGATGAAGGTGGTTTTGCCCCTAATTTTAAAACTAATAAAGAAGCTTTAGATGCTATTATCAAAGCTATCACTAAAGCTGGTTATATTCCTGGAGAAGATGTTAACTTAGCTTTAGATGTGGCGGCTTCCGAATTTTATCACGCTGGTTATTATGAATTAAAAGGGGAAAATCAAAAATTTACCACTGATGAACTTATAAATTATTATGAAGCTTTAGTAAAGGAATATCCCATTATTTCCATTGAAGATCCCGTCGATGAAAACGATTGGATAGGCTTTACCAAAATCACTCAAAAATTAGGTGACAAAATTCAGTTAGTTGGTGATGATTTATTTGTAACTAACAAAAAATATTTACAAAAAGGCATTGATTTAAAAGCCGGCAATGCCATTTTAATTAAAGTAAATCAAATTGGGACGATTACTGAAACAATAGACACGATTAATTTAGCTAAACAAAACGGCTATAAAACTATCATTTCACATCGTAGTGGAGAAACTGAAGACACGACCATTGCCGATTTAGCCGTGGGCCTTAATTTAGGTCAAATAAAAACCGGTTCATTATCGCGAACTGATAGAGTATGTAAATACAATAGACTAATTAGAATTGAAGAAATGTTAGGTGATACTCATGAATAAAAATGGTTTTACGTTAGTGGAACTTTTAGGCGTTATTATTTTACTAGCTGTAATTGCTTTAATAACTATTCCGACAATTAGTGGCGCTATTAAAACTGGGCAGGAGAATGCCGATCAGCAATTTAAGGATGATGTAGTTCTAGCTGCTAAAAATTGGACCTTGGATAATAAAGGAAAAACTAAAGATAATGGTAGTTGTAATGTTACTTTAGAGGCCATGCAAAATGAAGGGTATATCGATAAAAACGTTAAAATTCCTTCAACTAAAACTGAAGTCGATGCCAACCAAATATGTGTAACCATCAAAGCGACATCAAAAGAAAATAGACAAAAAAAGACTTATACATATAGCTATGATGAAGGATGTATGGCAGCTAATATTTGTTCATAAAAAAAAGATGTTAACCAACCTTAACATCTTTTTTAATATCCATAATTACTGGTAAAATGATTGGCTTACGGCCCGTATGCGTGTTTACATAATTAGAAATAGTACTGATGATTTCACCTTTAATTTCGGAATAATTAATGCCAGTTTTTATCACTTCACAGATTGCATCTTTACTTAAACTTTCTAATTTTTGTAATAACTCTATATTATCATTTACCAAAACAAAACCGCGAGTTATGATGTTTGGCATACCAAGTAATTCGTTATTTTTGGTATCGATATTGGCAACCACAACGATAATACCATCATTGGCCATAATTTTACGATCTTTCATAACCGCATTACTAATGTCACCAATACGATTACCATCGACATAGACATCACCAGCAGGTATTTTACCACCTTTTCTTACTTTACCATCTTTCATAATAAGAACATCACCATTACCTAAAATGAAAGTATTTTCTTTAGGAATCCCACATTCAATAGCTAAATCAGCATGATTTTTAAGCATGCGATATTCCCCATGAAAAGGCATAAAATAAGTTGGTTTAACTAATCTAAGCATTAACTTAAGTTCATCTTGATAACCATGACCACTAGTATGAATATCTTTTAATACCGTGTTTGTATATACTGTAACACCTTTTAAATATAATTTATTAATTGTTCTGGAAATACTTACAGCATTACCAGGAATGGCTGATGATGAGAAAATAACTACATCATCATCACGTAATTTAATTTGTTTAAAAGTGCCATTGGCAATTCTACTTAAAGCCGCTAGGGGCTCGCCTTGACTACCAGTACATAAAAGGCAAATTTTGTCAGAAGATAGACTATTAGCTTCTTCAGCCGAAACAAAGATATCTTTGTGTTTAATATAACCACCTTCAATAGAAATTTCGATATTGTTATTCATACTACGACCAAAGACACAAATTTTACGGCCATGTCTTTTACAAGTATCGACGATATGTTTTAAACGATATATATTAGAAGCAAATGTCGCAATAATGATACGACTATTATGACGACTAAATAATTCCTCTAAAGCATCGTCAACTTTGGTTTCACTATTACTAAATCCTGGGTTTAAAGCATTAGTACTATCACTCATCAGTAAGGTAACCCCTTGTTCACCTAAATGAGCAATTTTGTGTAAGTTAGCCATTGGACCAATTGGAGTTAAATCGAATTTAAAATCGCCAGTGGTTATGATATTACCATTAGGCGTATGAATACACATACCATGAGAATCAGGAATAGAGTGGGTAGTTCTAAAAAATTCTACCGATAAATATTTATATTTATAAACATCTTTTTCCGTATATACATGTAAATTATTGTATTTAATTCCACGGTCTTCGAGTTTTCTTTTAATCAGCCCAACAGCTTGATTAGGAGCATATATATTGGGAATATCGACCATTTGTAATAAAAAGGGAATACCGCCAATATGATCCTCATGTCCATGAGTTATAAAAAGACCTTTAATCTTACTTTCGTTTTGTTTTAAAAAAGTAAAATCAGGAATAATATAATCAATTCCTAAAAGTTCACTTTCAGGAAATAAGTTACCCGCATCAGTAATAATGATTTCGTCGTTATGCATTACACAATACATATTTTTACCGACTTCTCCGAGTCCACCTAAAGCGAACACGGCAGTTTCATCTTTTTTCAAAAAATTCATAACGTCTCCTTTCTAAAAGATTTAAAAACTGACTTATAACATTATATACTTTTTTTATGCTTTTGGCAAGTTTGCCCGTCCTAGACATTGTTTTATTTAAATTAAATAACTAATAAACTATAAACTAGAACTTTATGTCTTACTCTTTTTGTGTTATAATTGGTATATGTTCTAGTAGCTCAGCTGGATAGAGCAATCGCCTCCTAAGCGATAGGTCGGCAGTTCGAATCTGCCCTAGAACGCCATATTAAATGTAGTGCCCTTTAATAAAAGGGTTTTATTTCATTAATAAATATAATAAGATGATAAAAGGAGGAAGATTTAATGTTTAGGCTGTTTAAAAATTTAACTAAAAGAGATGTTTTATTCGCTTTTTTCAGTTTAATTTTAATTTCATTTCAAGTATGGCTTGATTTAAAATTACCCGATTATATGTCTGAAATTACTATTTTAGTACAGACGGAAGGCAGTAAAATGTCCGATATTTTACTAAATGGCGGCTACATGCTTTTATGTGCTTTTGGTAGTTTAATGGCGGCGATTATTGTCGGTTATTTTATTTCGCATATTGCCGCTAGTTTTTCACTTCGTGTAAGAAAGAAAATATTTACGAAAGTTCAAAACTTAGGCATGGAAGAGGTTAAAAAATTCGAAGCTGGCAGTTTAATTACTAGAACCACTAACGATATCACACAAATGGAAATGGTTTTAGCTATGGGCCTGCAAATGCTTATTAAAGCGCCGATTACGGCTATTTGGGCCATTACCAAAATATTAAATAAAAGTTGGGAGTGGAGTGCGTTAACCGCGGTAGCGGTAGTTATTTTACTTTCCACGATTGCGGTTATTTTAGTCATCGTCTTTCCTAAATTTAAAATTGTTCAAAGACTTACCGATAGATTAAATGGCGTTACTAGAGAAAACTTAAATGGTATTAGAGTGGTTAGAGCTTTTAATGCCGAAGCATATAGCGAAAATAAATTCCGCAAACCTAATGATGCTTTAACCAAAACTTTAAGTTTTAACCAGAAAATGTTTTCGATTATGATGCCCGTTATGTATTTAGTTATGAATTTGCTCACTCTGTCAATTTACTTTGTAGGGGCTTATTTAATCGATGGGGCGTTAATGAGTGATAAACTGACGATTTTTGGTAACATGATTGTCTTTTCAAGTTACGCGATGCAAGTAATTATGTCATTTTTGATGCTAGCGATGATTTTCATGATTATTCCAAGGGCTTCGGTATCAGCTAAACGTATTAACGAAGTATTAGATACTAAAGAAATGATAACGGATGGAAACGTTGATCAAAAAACTACAAAGGAAATAGGCACGGTCGAATTTAAAAATGTTTCTTTTAAATATGCGGATGCCGAAGAATATGTCCTTAAAAATGTCTCTTTTAAAGTAAATAAAGGTGAAACGGTAGCCTTTATCGGTTCTACTGGTTCTGGTAAGTCCACCCTTATCAATTTAGTACCACGTTTTTACGATGTCACTGAAGGGGAAATCTTAGTTGATGGCATTAATGTTAAAGATTATACCGGCGAGTTACTTCATAATATTATCGGCTATGTTCCGCAAAAAGCCGTAATGTTTAGTGGGACCATAAGTGATAATATCGCTTATGGCGATAATGGTAAGGAAATAGATAATGGTAAAATAAAAGAGGCCGTTAAAATCGCCCAAGCGGAAGAATTTGTTACGAAAATGGATCATCAGTATGATACTCATATTGCGGCTGGCGGAACTAATATCTCTGGCGGACAAAAACAAAGACTAGCCATTGCCAGGGCGATTGCCAGAGATCCTGAAATTTATATTTTTGACGATAGCTTTTCCGCTTTAGATTATAAAACTGATTCGACCTTAAGACGGGAACTTAAAAAATATACTAAGGATGCTACTAGTTTAATTGTCGCTCAAAGAATTGGAACGATTATGAATGCTGATAAAATTGTCGTTTTAGATAAAGGTACTTGTGTGGGTATTGGTACGCATAAAGATTTATTAGAAACTTGTGAAGTCTATAAACAAATCGCTTTATCCCAACTTACAAAGGAGGAATTAGAAAATGTCTAATGAAAATAGACCACGTGGTCCTCATGGTAGGGGCGCCAACACTTCAGAAAAAGCTAAAAATTTTAAAAAAGCGATTATGCGTTTATTTAAAGAATTACACGGATTTACTTTATTAATTGTCATTGCTTTAACCTTAGCGGCTTTAGGTTCTGTTCTTTCAATTATAACGCCAAATAGACTATCGGATTTGACTGATGAAATTACTAAAGGTTTATCCGTAAATACTAAAAATGCTGAAAAATTAACTAAAGCAGTTCAAAATAATTTCACACCTGGTCACATTCCGAGTGATATTGTCATTGGTGGAGTGACCATTTCGGTAGCTGATCAAATGAAAATGGCCGAAATGATGCCAAAAATGGATAAAAATAGTGATGCCAAAACTATTTATAAAGCTCTAGATAAAATGCCTAAAAGCATTAAAGAAGTAATTAAACCAGTTATGGATATGGATGCGATTAAAGGTATAGCCTTATTCTTGTTATCACTTTATTTATTAAGTGCGATATTTACTTATATTCAGGCCGTTATTATGGCCACAGTATCTAATAAATTTGCTAGAAGATTACGTCAAAATATCGCTATTAAAATTAATAAACTCCCACTTAAATATTTTGATAAACATCAAACAGGTGATGTGTTATCAAGGGTCACTAACGATGTCGATACGATTGCTTTTTCCATGAACCAATCACTCGCATCTTTAGTTAGTGCGATTACCTTATTTATCGGTACGATAATCATGATGTTTGTAACTAACTGGATTATGGCTGTAACCGCCATTTTAGCTAGTTTAATCGGCTTTGGTTTTATGAGTCTTATTTTAAGCCGTAGTCAAAAATATTTCTTAGCTAGACAAGTTGAACTAGGTAATTTAAATGGTCACATTGAAGAAATTTACTCTGGTCTTAATGTCGTTAAAGCTTATAATGGTAGTAAAGAAGCTAATAAGAAATTCGATGAATATAATCATAAGGTTTATGAGGCCAATCGTAAAAGTCAATTTTTATCAGGCTTAATGATGCCAATTATGCATTTTGTTGGCAATTTTGGTTATGTTGCTGTTTGTATAGTCGGAGCTTTACTTACTATGAATAATGTGATTAGTTTTGGAGTGATTGTCGCTTTTATTCTTTACGTAAGATTATTTACGTCACCGCTTTCCCAAATTGCTCAAGGCTTCACTTCACTACAATCAACCGCTGCAGCTTCTGAAAGAGTCTTTGAGTTTGCCGATGAAGAAGAAATGAAATCAGAAGCTAATCTTAAAAATTATTTGGCTAAAGATAAAGTTAAAGGTCAAATTGAATTTGATAATGTTGTATTCAAATATGATGGCAATGAAAAACCCACAATTAAAAACTTTAGTGCGAAAGCCTCTCCTGGTCAAAAAGTTGCAATTGTTGGACCAACAGGGGCGGGTAAAACCACCATGGTTAATTTGCTTATGAAATTTTACGATATTGATTCAGGGGATATTAAAATTGATGGTATATCCACTAAAGATTTAACACGTGAAAATATTCATGAGTTATTTACGATGGTACTTCAAGATACTTGGTTATTTAATGGAACCATTAGAGAAAATATTGTTTATAATCGTGATAACATTAGTGATGAGAGAATAAAAGAAGTTTGTGAGACTGTTGGTATTTCCCATTATATTAAAACCTTACCTAAAGGTTATGATTCAATTATAAGCGACAATGATAGCGTTTCGGCTGGTCAAAGACAGTTACTGACTATTGCCAGAGGAATGATTGAAGATGCTCCATTTTTGATCTTAGATGAGGCCACTTCTAATGTCGATACCAGAACTGAAGAATTAGTTCAAAAGGCTATGGATAAGCTAACGGAAAATCGCACATCATTTATTATTGCTCATCGTCTTTCAACAATTAAAAATGCTGATTTAATTTTAGTTATGAAAGAAGGTAACATTATTGAACAAGGTAGTCACGAAGAACTTATGAAGAAAAATGGTTTTTATGCTGAATTATATAATTCACAGTTTGAACTATAAAGCTCTATTTTAAAAAGCTCTATTTTAAAAATAGAGTTTTGTTCTGAAAAATTAAAAAAAATCAAAGGATATTCTTTAAAATTAACAAAAGAACTAGGCAAAGGTTATACTTATACTAGTTTAAGACGAATGCGCCAGTTTTATATTATGTTTCAAAAAAGTCAGGCACTGCCTCAATTATCATAGAGTCACTATGTAGAATTATTATCATTTAAAGATGTAAAATTAATTTTTAATTAATATTATTAAAAAAATCGTGTTATAATAGAAATAGAAAGGATGGAGAAATATGGAAACAGCTAAAGTTTATTTTACTAAAGATTTAACCCCTGAAAGTGTGGTTAAAATGTTTGATGTTTTACACAAAGACTTACCTGGAAGAGTGGCTGTTAAAGTACATTCTGGAGAAGAAGGAAATCAAAATTATTTACGCCCCGAGTTTATGAAACCAATCGTTGAACATGTAAATGGAACTGTGGTTGAATGTAATACTGCTTATGATGGTGCTCGTGACACGACGGAAAAACACACTAAATTAATGGAAGATCATGGTTGGAGTAAAATCTTTAATGTCGATATTTTAGATAGTGAAGGAGATACGATTTTAGAGATTCCAAATGGTAAAGTTATTAACAAAAATTATGTTGGTAAAAAATTAAATGATTATGATTCAATGTTAGTACTTTCACATTTTAAAGGTCATCCAATGGGTGGTTATGGAGGAGCCTTAAAACAATTATCAATTGGTGTAGCTTCATCACATGGTAAAAGATATATTCATTGTATTGGTGATGAAAATGGTACTTTCGAAGATATGTTTAAAGTTGATCAAGCCAAATTTTTAGAAGCTATGGCTGATGCCGCTTCTTCAGTAGTTAAACATTTTGATGGTAATATCGCTTATATCAATGTTATGTGTAATATGTCAGTAGATTGTGACTGCTGTAATGTAGCTGAAGATCCATGCATGAAAGATATCGGTATTTTAGCTTCCTTAGATCCTATTGCCATTGATCAAGCTTGTATTGATTTAGTTCAAAAATCAGATGATCCTGGCAAAGAACATTTACTTGAGAGAATTAATTCTAGACAAGGCATTCATACCATTGAAGCAGCTGCTGATTTAGGCTTTGGCACTAGAGAATATGAACTTATTGAAATTGAATAACCAAAAGGTTATTCTTTTTTTAACAACAAAAAAATAGACGCCTAACGGTGTCTATTATGAGATTCAATTTCTAAAGTTTCTATATTATCAGAAGATACTTTATTTAATGTATCAATTTTAGCTTTAAGGGCTTTTTCAAAAATAGGATTAATTCCTTTTGTTTTTAAATATTGATTTAAATTTTCTAAAGTTTCATTTATTTCTTTTAAAAGTGTTTCTTCCATATCAGGTATTAATTCCTTTACTTTATAAAAATTGTGATTTAAATAATCAGTTAAACGCGTAAATAAAGTAAAATGGTAATTACTAGTAATTCGTTCTAATTTAATCATATTATTTTTACTCGGATTTTCATAAGCATCTTCAAAATTAATTAAAGCTTGAATTATATCTTTTTCATCTTCCCATAGATAAATGAGATTTTTCATAATATTCGTTTGCTTTTGTTTATCAAAGGCATTAATATATAATGATTTTAACTGATTAAGCCCAATACCATAAATTAAATGATCATGATAAATTTGTTTTAATTCATCATTAGTATCACTAGTCATTAGTTCGTCAAAATCATAAGCAGTGCCATCTTTATGGTATAAATGATTTAAAACTGGATAGTCATTTAAGTATTGCGGATTATTTTTAATAATATTATTTAAATTGGTCACCACAAATTTTTCTTTAATTCTTACCTTATCCTTTTCATTGTTAGCATATTCATATTGTGGGAGATGCCAGTCTTCATCAATTTTTTCTTTTATTTCTAAATACTGAACCATATTTGGCATATTTATTTTGTGATAGAATTCTTTGGCTTGTTTAAAGCCTTCTTTATCGGCTTCTAGTTCTTTACTAGAATAACGATAATTTTTAGTGTAATAATCGTATTTACTTGTCGATAGATGGCCAATCAAAAGTTCATCTTTAACCCAGTTTAAACTACTAATAGAATCGGGATTATGTCTAGCTTCATATTCTTGAATGGCATGCATGCTTTCATGGCAAACTGTTTGTAAGTAAGTAGCTAGAGTAGTACCTGGTTTTAAATTAATATAAATATGTTTTGTTTCATTATCACAAAAGCCCATTTCTTCATTAGGATTGCCAAAAGCAAACTGGGTTAAATATACTTTATAATTAAGCCTTGGCGCCAGCATATGATGACTCGCATAAGTTAAAACAAATTTTAATTCTTCATTATTAGCCGTGTTATTTTCTTTTAAAATGTAATTAAAATATTCTTCTTCAGCTTGTTTCAAATCTTCATTTTTAGTCATAATTATCGATGTAAAGAAACTGGCTAAAAGGCTTCTGTCTTTTTTAGAAAGTGGTTTTTTAGACATTTGATTAAATATGTTTAAAGCCATTTTGCTTTGTTTAACTTTAGATTCTTGTAGTGTGTCAGTTTGAGCTTTAGTATATAAATAAGGAATGCTTTTATTGGTAAGCAGATAACTATCGGTAAAATGCACGGGGTCTAAACAAACTAGTTTCCCAATTTGCGCCACATATTTTTTCATCGCCAATGATTCTTCAGAATTATGCGGATTAAAGAAGTATTTTAATATATAGTGTTCAATAGCATTTCTTTTTTTAATGTCATCTTCCTTAACCGACCAATAATATAGTTTTATGTCACTATCTTTGAGCTTAATAATTAGATCGCTAAGCTTTTGTTCATCCATATAGTCAATTATATTTTGATTATACATGTTACCACTTACTTTCTCTATAACCAGTATAACATTTACCCAAAGTTATATCAAGTTACGTTTTATAAATATCAGGTTTAAAATAGGGGAAAAGATTGTATATTATCCTATTAATAGGATTTGGCCTACTTACTAAACTTATAAAACTTTTCATGAAATAGAAAAGCCTTACACTGTAAGGCCAAGAAAAATTTATTTTGATAGTTGTTCTTTATTTGTTTTTGCAATTTTTTTGTAATTGTCATTATATTCTTTAATATTAATGATTTCAAAAATAATTGAAACAATTAAACAAGCATAAGTAACAATTTGTAAAATAATGTTTAATATTGAATGCGAAGTAGTCAGTATCCCATATCCAGTAATTATCATAATTGATAAAGGCCACATTTTTAATTTTCCATTCCAGGTGCTTTCACTATACTTAATAGTTTTCACAATTCTATAATTTGTGAAAATTATACAAAATTCTAAAACAAAAGGAATTAGCATTATCGGCATATGGAAAGTTAATCCTAATAATAGGCCTAATGAACAAACTTTATCAGTAAATTGATCTAATTTTGCCCCTAGTTCGGTTTTACCATTTAATAAACGGGCTAATTTTCCATCTAATAAATCAGTAAGTAGAAAGGCGGCACTGACAATTAATACTAATATTAAATTTCCTGGTACGGCAAGAGGTGGAATGACTAAAGGAGCTGCTAATCTAGATAAACTTAAAATATTAGCTGGAAGCGCTCTTATATTAGTAATATCTTCAACCAAAGTTTTTGAAAGATATTGTTTCATATCCTCACCTCATTTACTGATATTATTGTATCACTTTTACATATAAAAAACAATAATTGCCTAATTTTTCCAACATTTTTAAACTAGTATAAAAAATGTGTCAAATGATGTCTAATTACTTATATTATTGAAGGCATCTTCTATACTATTCTTATTTGGTTTGGTATAATTAATATAGTTATGAATAGAAGGTGTATAAAATGAAAAACAAAAAATTATTAACTTTAATATTAATTTTATCATTGTGCTTTATGCCAAGTGCCAAAGCATTATATACTGATGCGAGTGTAGGTACTTATGAACAAGAATTGGCGAAATTTCCTTGCGATTATCAAACAAAAATCAGAGCCTTACATAATATTTATCCGAATGCAGTATTTGTAGCTCAAAATTTATTTTTTGATTGGTCTTCTTACAAGGAAGTTCCAGTTAAATGGAGTGATATGTTATCATATGAAACAGGTAGTTATAGTGAACGAAATTGGATTAGTCCTAATGCAGCTAGTAAATTCCGTACCAATCAATGTAGACAGGGCTGCGAATGGTATCTCGCATCAGAAGAAGCGGTAAAATACTATATGAATCCATATAACTTTTTAGATGAAAAGTATGTTTTCATGTTTGAATCACAACTTTTTAATACTTATCAAACCGAATCTGGGGTTAAAAATATTTTACAAAGCACATTTATGGCTGATGATGCAATTTGTCCACAGTCAAATAATAAAACTTATGCGGCGGTAATAATGGAAGCAGCAAAATCTAATGATGTAAGTCCATATATGCTTGCGTCACGTTTAAGACAAGAAAATGGCAGGGGTACTAGCCAATTAGTAACTGGATATAATGGATATTATAATTATTTTAATATCGGCGCATCTGGAAAAAATACTAATGAAATCTACCAAAATGGTTATAATCGTGCTAAAAGTGAAGGCTGGGATACTCCATATAAATCAATCATGGGAGGTGCTAAGTTTATTCGTCAACAATATATTGGTGCTAACGATACTTATGGTAAAAAGGGCCAATTAACTGGTTATTTACAAAAATGGGATCCTTATGGACCAAAACTTGGTAACAATTATTATATGCAAAATATCGAAGCTACTCCTAATGAGGCTGCAAGTACATATAATTCTTATAAGAGTACTAGTGGTTATAAATCATATCGTTATGTTTTCTATATTCCAATTTATGTCGGAGCTCCTAACACAGGTGGAAATTGCAGTTCAGCTTCTACTAGTAGTTCTTCAAGTAGTACTTCATCAGTAAAAACTGGCGATTTAACTGGAGATAGTAAAATTGACAAAAAAGATTTATTGCTTATTCAAAGTTATGTCTTTGGTTACTCAAAATTAAATTCAAATCAATCAAAGGCTGCAGATGTAAATAAAGATGGCAAAGTGGATAAAAAAGATTTATTAAAAATTCAAAGTCATGTATTTGGTTATTCAAAAATAAGTTAATGGAGGTTAGATTATGCGAAATAAAGCTTTATTAGTAATTGCGTGTGTACTGTTTTTCATTGGTTTTAATAATGTACAAGCAGCTCCATCTGCTAGCGTAAATATTAAGGTTAGTTCTTCTAATATTATGGCTGGCCAGCGTGGTTCAGCAACGGTGACTATTTCTGCGAATGAGCGTATTGGCCAATTATATGGGACATTTTCTTGTGGTGGCCTTGGCAGTAAGTCTTTAATGTATAATATTCAACTGGGAAATACACCTAGTAAATCAAGAAGCTATACAATTAGTTTTACTGCAAAAACTCCAGGTACTTATACATGTAAAGTGTCAGGGGTAGAAGTAGGTGGCCTTGAAAGCGGTGATTGGGCATATCCTTCAGCTAGCTCAAAAACAATAACTATTCAACCTGATAATCGTTCAACTAATAATGCTTTAAAATCATTGTCAGTTGAAGGTCAATCAATTTCACCGGATTTCGATGCTAATACTACAGATTATAAGTTAAGTGTAACTAATGAGGTTAAATCGATTGATATAAAAGCAACTGCTGCTGATTCTAAATCAAAAGTAACAGGAACTGGTAAAAAAGATTTACAAATTGGTAATAATAAATTTGATATCGTGGTTACAGCTGAAAATGGTAGCCAAAAAACATATACTTTAAATGTTGAAGTTGATACTAAACCAATAATTGTAAAAATAAATGGTGAGAAGCTTAACTTAATTAAGAAAAAAGAAGAATTACCAGAGTTATTAATAGCTCACGAAGATTTAACATTAAATATCGAAGAACAAGATATTCCGGCATATCGAATTGATAAATTAGGTTATGTATTAGTAGGTCTAAAAGATAGTAAAGGAAAAATTAAATTATATAAATTTGATTCTAAAAAAGGTGATTTAAAAAATTTTAAGTACACTTTGTTTAAATATGTAATATCACCTAGTACGTATATTGCTTATGCCGATTTTCCTAAAAAATTAATTCCGCTAGGTTACAAAAAATATACCGAAGATATCAATGGCGAAAAAGCTTCAATTTATAAATTTTCAAAAAATTCTAGATATGGTTTGTTCTATGGAATCAATATGGAAACAGGCAAGAAAAACATATATAAATATGATACTAAAGAAGGAACTATGCAAGTATACGATAATACTGAAGATGATCAATTAAATCTTATGAAAGCAATTATCTTAGGATTAATTGGTTTATCTGGGCTATTATTCATTATCATTATTATTGTAATTGCTACTAGAAATCGAAAAATAAAAAAAGCTTTACGAAAATATGCTGAAAAATTAAAAATAAGACAAGAAGCTCGATAATGAGCTTCTTTTGCTGTAAAACTTTTATTTTTAATAAAAAATCAGTAAAATAATGCAATTAAAATGAATGAAATCTAATTGCTATTCATATTTATCATTATATATTTGTATTTTACAATAATTTATTATAGAATATAAGCAATTTTTTTGCATACAATATTAATAAACAACATTTTAAGAGAAATTTTCTCTTAAAAATTGCATTTTTTTAGAAAAGGTGATAAAATGTTAGTGAAGGGAAGTGAAAAAATGCTTATTCAATTCAAATATAAAAATCATAAATGTTTTAGTGATGAAGCCATTTTAGATTTAACAGCAACTCAAGAAAAAAGACATCTTGAATCGACAATTGATATTAATGGTAATAAATTATTACCAGTTATTGCGATTCATGGAGCTAATGCTGCTGGTAAAAGTAGTGTATTAGAAGCTTTATCATTTATGTTTAAAACCATTAAAAATTCTATTTCAACCGATATAGCTAAACCTTTAAGCACTGAACCTTTTGCTTTTGAAGAAAAAAGGCGTAAAGCAAATAGTGAATATGAGATTTCTATTGCATTAGGTGACTATGAGTATCGTTATGGTTTTAGCATGAATGCCAATCGTTATGATGAAGAATGGCTATATAAAAATAAGTTTTCAGCGACCACAACAGCTTCGCAAAAAATTATATTTGAAAGAACTAAAAATAATGTGGAATTTGGTTCTTCATATAAAAAAATAGAATCTATTTGGAATTTTTTCACTACACAAATGAATATTAATCCTGATAAATTATTATTACTTAGTATTGTAGCTTCAAAAGAAGAGTCAGGTGAATTGCGTAGTATTTATGAATATATATGTAAATTTTGTGTTATACTTGAAAAAACGCCTTCAAACCCTATGACTATTGAAGTACTGGATGAAAAATCTTCTCTATTTAAAAAATTTCAAAAAAAAATTAGAGAATTTGATCCATGTTTAGTTGGAATTAATGTTCAAGAAGTTACGTCTGATGATAAAGTAGTTGGTTATAAACTGGATGGTGTTCACAAATCTTTTGATTCAGAAAAAGAAATTATTCTCTTACCATTTCAAAAAGAATCAGCAGGAACTATAAAAATCCACCATGTTTTACCAGCTATTTTAAGAAATCTAGAGCAAGGTGGACTTTTATGTATTGATGAATTAGATATTCAATTTCATCCACTTTTATATAAAAAAATTGTAAATATGTATACCGATAAAAAAATTAATAAAAACAATGCTCAATTAATCTTTACAGCCCATTCTACTTATTTGTTTAATAGTGAAAATATGCGTCGAGATGAAATTTATTTAGTTCAAAAAAACAATGTCGGAAAATCTAATTTGTATTCTTTGTCAGAATTTAGAAATTTAAGAGTTGATGCCGATTATGAAAAAAAATATTTAACAGGTCAGTTTGGAGCAATCCCTTTTCAAGATGAGTAGGTAATATCATGGGTAGTGATAATCTATTTAGAAAACGTAAGGCCATTAGAAGAGCTAGGAAAGAAGAAATAAAAAAACAAAAACCTAGTAATTGGCTAGTGGTTTGTGAGGGTACTAAAACTGAACCTAATTATTTTAAATCAGCGATTGATGAAATTAATAAAAAATTACCTGATAATAGTAAATTAAAAGTTAATGTAGTTGGATGCGGAGAAAATACATTATCTCTAGTGAAAACGGCTGAAGATTTACAAAGTGAATATGATAAATATTTAAATGAAAAAGTTGTGCCATATGGCAAAAAATTCGTAGTTTTTGATAAAGATGATTTTGATGATGAGCAATTTAATAGAGCCGTAGATTTATGTAAAAAATGTAATTTCATTCCTTTATGGTCAAATCAAGCTATTGAGTTTTGGTTTTTACTTCATTTTTATTATATTGATTCAAAAATGAATCGACGTCAATATGCAGAAAAAATTGATCAATATTTTATGGATAAAGGACTGAAAAACAAATATAAAAAGAATGATCCAAAAATATATAAAAAATTATGCCAGTATGGTTCAGTAGAGAATGCTAGAAAAAATGCTGAAAAAGTTTTTAAACAAAATTTTAATGGCTCTCCAGCTAAAGCGGAAAGTTGTACAACTGTCTATAAATTTTTTGATGAAATTGATGAAACCATAGATGAATTAAAATGATTATAATTACTTTTTAAAATTTAAAAGTGAAAGCTCAATAATGAGCTTTTTTCTTGACCTTTAAACATTTGTTTGTTATATTTTCTATAAAGAAGGTGGTAACATGTTTGAAGCCAAAGTAATTGCTGAATATTTTTTAGCTAAAGATCCTCATAAAGTTTTATTCACAGATAACATAATTGTGAATGGTAAAAGAAAATTTTATGAAGGAAATGTAAGATTAAATAAATATTTATTTTTATCTCAAGTTGTATATTTAGCTAAATATGGAAAAAGCTTAATATCAGATAATTTTGTAGTTTATGAAAATGGTCCAGTAGTGGAAAATGTTATGAGCAATTATCAAACTATTTATGCTAATGTAAAAAATGCGAATATTGATTCTGAAACAAAAATGTTTTTAGATAAAATTTATTTTGCTTTAGAAAATGCTTCATATGATGAATTAATTGAAATAACTCATGAAGATCCTGAATGGATACGCTTGAGTGACAAAACTTATAATGCACCAACTATGAATTTAGAAAAAAATATAGAAGAGTATAAGCATCGTTATAAAGGTTTAATCGAAGCTTTAGATTTATAATGATAAGAAACAAATTAGAAGTTGGGCAAGTTTTGTGGCTTAATGTTAAATATCAAAAGTCATTACTTCTAATATAAAACACCCTATGTTGATCGCAATGTTAAGGATGATTATATAGAAGTTATAGCATTAGATAAAACTGCTGGAAAAATGCATCAATTATTCCATCGATATAATTATTATATTAACTCAAATAATCCTAAAGAAACTGTTATTTATGAAGATAGCTATGCATAGTTAAATACCAAACTGACAATTGATAACATAGAAGAGTTGAAATTTGTACGAAAAACTACTAATAAATTATCAAACGATAAATTAAAAGCGGTATTAAATGAGTATAAACGTTATCAAAATGAATGTGGTGTTGATAAAAATAGAATAGTACATATGAATAAGAAAGCAATCTTAAAATTAAATGAAGATTTACATTTGGATAATGTTAGTGAAAAGCAAGCTCAAGAATGAGCTTTTTTTAAAATAATTGGTAGAAAATTCTATCTTTATTTTTTTATGTTTTTAACATACTAGTAATG
>CANQAO010000006.1 GCA_947589375.1 uncultured Bacilli bacterium
AAATCAAATACAAATACAGCACAATGTGGAACAGCCAAATTACATTATAATAATAGTGACACATGTAAAACAACGAATTGGATGACTCCATCGAGTAACTCTTATTGGGCACTCTCTCCTGAGGGAGAAGATACTGACGGTGCGTTCAGTGTGGCGACGGATGGTGAGATGGGCGGCGGCAGCGCGTGCCACACTCTCGGTGTGGTGCCAAGTCTCTATCTACAATCTACTATCAGCTTGACTGGAAGTGGAAAACAAGGCGATCCATATAAAATAGAGACTACCGGATAAACAAAAAACTAACCACAGATGCGAGCTCATCTTTGATGAGTTCGGAAAGCGCGGCACATGTTGATTGATCGATAATGCCGAAGGTTTTATAAAACTTTCGGCTTATTTTTTCCTAAGCACTATTTATAAAACAACCGACCAATATGCATAACATTGGTCTTTTTGATTGCCAAATTATTTTAAATATGATAGACTATTTTCTCAAAGGGTGATACTATGGTTAAATATAAATGGGATGATAAAGTCATTGATAAAAGATTGAAGGCATTAATGCTTAAATATGGTCAAGCTAAAACTGAAGAAGAAGACACCGCTATTTTATGTGAAATTGATGCATTAGAAAATATTTTAGATTTTATCAATCCGCAAGAATTATTATTTCCAGCTAAAAACAAAGATAAAAAAAGTACTTTATTAAAAGTTATTGATGAAAAATATAATTATTATAAATTTTTTTACCATAAAATATATTTTTTAAAAAAAGATATAAAAAAATTTCTAAAGCTTGCTAGAGAAAATAAATATGATTTTGCCGATTTACCAATAATAAAATTTTCTAATAGTGATTTAGTGACTTTTGTCCATGATTTTTACCAGGATTTATCACCTTATTTTTATAAAAAATTTATGAAAGAATTTAAAAATCATAATACTAATTTGTATTTTGATGAAGATTATTATGGTGGACATGTTCATTATTTACCATATAGTAAAGAAGATTTTATAATCGTGGGCAAAACTCATACTATATTTGATTATATGACGATTGCCCATGAATATGGTCATGCCACCAGTGCTAAAATAAACCCGCACTATCGTTATCAGGGAGATGGTTTATTTAAAGAATTTGATACTATATTTATCGAAATGTTGGCCAATGACTATTACCGAAAAATCACAAAAGATGATACAAACTTTTTATTATATCGTGCGATGCGACATAATGATTATATTTTATCTTCTAAAAGTGTTTGCGATGTGTTTAAATTAATAAAATTAAAAGAATCTTTAGTAGATAATCACAAACTTAAAAAATTTTATCGTCATTCTAATTTGCCAGAACTAGAATTTGATGAGGAACTATATGCTTTAGGGTATATTCTTGCGATTGAACTTTATCATCTTTATCAAAAAGATAAAGAACAAGCTTTAAATGTATTGAAAAATATAATTTCTTATAAACCTAAAACTAGTCAGGAATATTATGATAAAATAAAAAGCTATGGTTTGATACCCAACAAGCATTTAGAAATTTACCAAACTAATTTAGAACGACAACTAGTTAAATCTAAAGTCCAAAAACTTTAGATTTTTCTTTAAAAAATCAAAATTTTCCTTGTAAAAACATATAATTATGTTATAATAATATTGGCTTTTTTAAAAAAACATGGATATGAATTCTTAGGCCCAGTGCCCTAAAGGGTGGTGTAAGTTTGAAATATTCAGAAGAAAAAACAAAAGGAGGAGATAAAATGGCAGTAGTGTCAATGAGTTATTTACTAGAAGCAGGTGTTCACTTTGGTCATCAGACTAAAAGATGGAACCCTAAAATGAAAGAATATATCTTTACCGCTAGAGATGAAATTTATATTATCGATTTACAAAAAACCGCTAAAAAAATCGAAGAAGCTTATCAAGCTTTAAAAGAAATTGCTGCAAATGGTGGCAAAGTAATCTTTGTTGGAACTAGAAAACAAGCTGCTGAAGCCGCTAAAGAAGAAGCCTTAAGAACTGATTCTTATTATGTTAATGAAAGATGGTTAGGTGGAACTTTAACCAATTTCAAAACAATTAGAAAAAGAGTTAAAAGACTTGAACAAATCGAAAAAATGGAAAAAGACGGCACTTTTGAACGTCTACCTAAAAAAGAAGTTATCAAAATTAAAAAGGAATATGACAAATTAAACAAACTATTATGTGGAATTAGAAATATGACTAAACTCCCACAAGCGATGTTTATTGTTGACCCTAGTAAGGAAGAAATTGCGATTAGAGAAGCAAGAAAATTAAATATTCCAGTCTTTGGAATTGTCGATACTAATTGCGATCCTGATATGGTTGATTATGTTATTCCTGGTAATGATGATGCTATTAGAGCGGTTAAATTAATCACAGGAGTTATGGCTAATGCGATTGCCGAAGCTACTGGTGGTAAATTAGTCGATTATGTAAGTGAAGGTAAGAAAGAAGAAAAAGGCGATGAAATTATGCAAAAAGCCTTAGAAACTGTAAAGAAAAAAGAAGATAGAAAACCAAAATTTAATAAAGATAAAAAAGTAAATAATAAATCATCTGAAAATACTAAAGCAGAAGAAAAAGCTGAAGTTAAAGAAGAACCTAAAAAAGAAGCAAAAGCTACCCCTAAAAAAGCCGAAAAAGTAGATTTAAGTGTTAAAACTGTAGCTGAACTTCGTGAAATGGCTAAAGCCAAAGAAATTAAAGGTTATTCGACAATGAAAAAAGCTGAGCTTATTGAAGCATTAAATTAAGAATAAAAGATGATATTAATCATCTTTTTTAAATAAAAAAGGAGGATAAAAATATGATAAGTGCAAGTTTAGTAAAAGAATTAAGAGAAAAAACTGGTGCCGGCATGATGGACTGTAAAAAAGCTTTAGAAGCTACTAATGGTAACATCGATGAAGCCGCTGACTGGTTAAGAGAACAAGGTATTTCTAAAGCCGCTAAAAAAGCTGATAGAATTGCAGCTGAAGGCCTAGCGGCAATCTTAGTAGATGGTAATGATGCTGTAATTTTAGAAATGAATGCAGAAACTGATTTCGTCGCTAAAAATGCTGAATTTACTGGCTTAGTAGATACCTTATTAAAAACTATTATCAAAAGTGATGTTCAAACTTTAGAAGAAGCTTTAAATCTTAACACAGAAGATGGTACTATCGAAGAATTAATTACGCAAAAAACCGCTAAAATCGGTGAAAAATTAAGCTTTAGAAGATTTTCTAGAATCACTAAAAAAGATAATGAAGCCTTTGGTGAATATATTCACATGGGTGGTAAAATCGCTGTGCTTACAGTTGTAGAGGATGCCAGCGCCGAAGTAGCTAAAGATGTAGCTATGCATGCCGCTGCAATGCGTCCTACTTATGTTGCTATCGAAGATGTACCAGCAGAAGAAGTTCAAAGAGAAAAAGAAATCTTAACTGAACAAGCCATGAATGAAGGCAAACCAAAGGAAATTGCCGAAAAAATGGTTCAAGGTCGAATTCAAAAATTCTATAAAGAAATTTGTTTAGAAGAACAACCATTTGTTAAAGATAGCGATATCAATGTTAAAACATTTGTTAAAAATAATGGTGGTAAAATTACCGCTATGTATAGATATGAAGTCGGCGAAGGTATGCAAAAAAGAGAAGAAAACTTTGCTGAAGAAGTAGCTAAACAAATGAAAGCTTAAGAACTGTGAAAACAGTTTTTTTCAATTTGACAGATTAATAAAATAAAATTATAATGTGACTATAAAGGAGGTTGTTTATGTTAGATAAACCAAAATTAACTTTACTTTCAGCCAAAGAATTAACAAATTATGATAAAAAGTTAAAAGTTTTAGATAAATATGGAATTATCGCTCCGATAACAGATTTAGCAATGCTGACTGGTAGTTATTATAACCGGCAAGATGATTTAAAAATATTAGATTGCGCTTTAGGTCCATACCGATCAAGAGCGGGATGGTTTTGGTTAAAAGCCAGTAGTGATGGAAATGCTACAATATTATTACAAGATGGAATGATTGGTAAGAGTTATTGTGATAGACGTACGAGAACTATTCGTCCAGTTTTAAAAGTTTCTAAAAGGGTTATGGCAGATTTAATAAAATATGCTGAATTAGATGATGTTAAAACTATTTTGTTAGGTGAATATCCGCAGTATGTACCAGATGAAACGACCCAAAAAATTTTAGATGAACTTAAGGCTTTAAATCTTCTTAATAAAACTGGTAGACAATATACTTTTGATGGTACCGATAACTATGATTTTGATAGACCATTTAAACCGCTTACTTATGAAGAATATATGTATTGTGGCCGTAAATTTATTAAAATTAAATCCAATCTTGATAAGCTAGAACAGCAATTTACTTTTGCTAATGGGCAACAATGTTTTCCTAATCAATATTATTGGGTCGAAGTGCTTCCAGTTAAATGGCTTATCGATGAAAAAACTAATAAATTAATCGCTAAAGAAGGCCTCGTGGGTGGTATTCAATTTTCACATCATAAGGAATATCAAGGTGATTTCCAAAGCAGTGATGTTTATGATTACATGAATAAATACATGGTTCATGATTTATTTCAATCGATGAATTTATGTTTTGATTATCCGGATTATCGTAATAACCTTAAGGCTCAAAATCATTTAAAAGCATCCTATAACACTTCACATGTTAAAATAAAAACTAGAAAATAATGAAACACATAGAAAAAACTATGTGTTTTCTTTCGATATTCTTGACCTAAAAAAATGAAGCATGGTATAATTATAATAATAGTTAAAAGATAAAGGCTATGTAATTATACATATACTTTAATATATAAGATAGTGAGGTAGTTCAATGGAAGAAGCATTAAAAATTCCCAATCACGTTGGCATTATCGTTGATGGTAATGGTCGCTGGGGAACAGAGAAAGGTTTATCCCGTAGTAAGGGACATGAAGCTGGATTTATCAATCTGCAAAAGTTAACCGCTTATATGTTTAAAAGAGGTGTCAGTTATATAAGTGCTTATTTATTTTCTACTGAAAATTTTAAACGTAGTCAAAAAGAGGTAGACTTTATCATGAATTTACTTACGGGTAAATTAAAAGAAATTCTAGCTTTTTGTCACGAAGAAAAGATTCACGTTTATTTTTCTGGTAGAGAAACAGGCTTAAGTTCCAAAGTAATCAAAGCGATGAAACAAATTGAGGCAGAAACAAAAACCTATGAAAATAAATATTTTAACATTTGCTTTAATTATGGTGGTCATGCCGAAATTGTCGATGCTACTAAAAAAATAGTTGAAGATGTTCAAAACAAAAAATTAGACATCGGAACTTTAGATGAAAAATTATATGAAAAATATCTCTATCATAAACTCCCACCAGTTGACTTATTAATCAGAACTAGTGGGGAGATGCGGATCAGCAATTTTATGCTGTGGCAATGTTCATATGCCGAATTCTATTTTCCGAAAGTTTATTTTCCGGACTTTGATGATAAGGCTTTTGAAGAAGCCTTGAGGGAATATAACCAAAGAAATCGTAGATTTGGAGGAGTTAATAATGACCAAAAGAGTAATTAGTGCCATCGTCGCTTTACTAATTTTTATTCCAATTATTATTAAAGGTGGTATAATTTTTAATATTGCGGCTTATATTGTAAGTGTACTAGCCCTAAAAGAATTTTTAGATGCGCGAGGCAAGAAAAAAGAAATTCCATTTTTTATTAATTTAATAGCCTACATCTTTTTAACTTTAATAGTCTTAGTTGATGTAAGATCAGCTTCAACTTTATTTAGTTTAGATTACCGCGTTTTGGCCTCTTTATTTATTGCTTTTTTACTGCCAGCTGTTTTATATCACGATGCCAAAAAATATAATATTACGGATGCTTTTTATATGATAGGCGGAGTCTTATTTTTAGGCATCAGCTTAGCCTTATTAATTATGGCTCGTAACTTAGATTTAAAAGTCTTTGTGTTCCTATTTACCATAACCATAACTACTGATATTTTTGCTTATGTTTCTGGTATGCTTATTGGTAAACACAAATTATTACCTGAAATATCGCCCAATAAAACTTGGGAAGGGTTAATTATTGGAACGATTATGGGCGTCTTTGTCAGTAGCATGTTCTACTATACGTGTATTGATTCTAATATTTCAAAATTGACGATTTTAGCTGTTTGTACTTTTTTATCTCTATTAGGTCAATTTGGCGATTTAGTATTTTCAGCGATGAAACGTTATTTTGGCATTAAAGATTTTTCGAATATTATGCCTGGACATGGCGGTATCTTAGATCGTTTAGATAGTATTATCTTTGTCATTTTAGGTTTTACCTTTTTCATAAATATTTTATAGGAGGATCTCAATGTTAACATTACTATATTTTATTATAATTTTAGGTGTAATTATTTTTATTCATGAACTTGGACATTTTATCTTTGCTAAAAAATCTGGCATTTATGTTTATGAATTTTCACTAGGAATGGGTCCTAGAATATTCAAGTGGAATCGCAAAAACGATGAAACGGATTATTGTTTAAGACTATTTCCGATTGGTGGTTTTGTCCAGATGGCTGGTGAGGAAATTGAAGACGATAAATCAATTCCTAAAGATAAAAAATTTAATGCCAAAACTTTCGGTCAAAAATTTATGACCGTCATTGCCGGCATCATGATGAACTTTATTTTAGCTATCGTTTTACTATTTATTGTGGGTCTCGTAAATGGTGCGCCTCAAAATAAGGCGATAGTTGGTACCGTCACTCCTGATATGCCGGCCTATGCTGCTGGCCTGCAAGAGGGCGATCATATTTTAAAACTTAATGGTCGTAATGCCAATACTAGTGATAAACTCACCCTTCAATTACAAGTATTTATGGGTGAGCCTATAACTTTAGAAGTTGAAAGAAATGGCAGCATCGAAAAAATCAAAATGCAGCCAACCGAGGTTAAAGAAAAAGGCAAAACCACTTATAAATATGGTTTTCAAATGAATGATGAAATTGAATATGGCTTTTTAGCTGCTTTAAAATATGCTTTTACGAAAACCTTTAGTTTAATTCATCAAATGTTATTTATTGTTTTCTATTTAATTACTGGACAGCTTGAATTAGGCTCACTTGCGGGACCTGTCGGTATATATAATGTTGTTGGTGATGCCGCTACTGCAGGCTTTATATCACTTTTATATTTAACCGCCTATATCAGTATCAATGTCGGCTTTATTAACTTTTTACCAATTCCCGCTTTCGATGGTGGTAGAATCTTATTCTTAATTATCGAAAAAATAAAAGGATCACCGGTGGATCCAAAACTAGAAAACACCATTCATACTATTGGCTTTTTCTTACTAATGGCCTTAATGATATTGGTAACTTATAACGATGTTATTAGATTAATTAAATAAACCTATATTTTATAGGTTTTCTTATGCTTAAATTAGTGTATTTAAAGAAAAATAATGTTATAATTAGATTGGGGTGATAAAAATGCTTAAAGTCGAAAACATTTCAAAATACTATGGTGATTTTTGCGCCGTGGATAATTTATCATTTACGGTATCACCCGGAGAAATCTTTGGGTTACTCGGGGTTAATGGGGCTGGTAAAACGACAACCTTTAGAATGATTATCGGCCTTTTAGAACCCGCACATGGTAAAGTTACTTTAGATGGTAAAAAAATCGATTATAGTGTCACTGATACGATCGGCTTTTTAACAGAAGAGCGTAGCTTACTTACGAAACTTACAGTTAAAGAACAGTGTCATTACTATGGAATTTTAAAAGGCATGACTGTCAAAGAAATCGATGACCGTTTAGATGAACTATTAACTAAGTTTGGTATACCTAATTATAAAAACAAAAAAATAAAAGAACTTTCTAAAGGTAACCAACAGAAAATTCAATTTATTACGGCTATTTTAAATAAACCAAGATTACTTATTTGTGATGAACCATTTTCTGGTTTAGATCCTTTTAATGTTGAGCTTTTTAAAGAAGAATTAAAATCTATGGCTAAAAATGGTAGTATGATTATTTTTTCTACGCATCGCATGGAACATGTCGAATTATTTTGTAAAAAAATTGTGGTTTTAAAAGAAGGTAAAGATGTTTTAAGTGGTGACTTAAAAGATATTAAAAGAAAATATCGCAAGAAAAACATTTTAATTAAGGGTGATGTTGACATCGAGAAAATCAAAAAAATCGAAGGGGTCTTGGAAGTTATTACTAAACCCGATGAATATGAAATTAAAATAGCTGATGAAAGTGTAAAAGATAAAGTGTTTAAGATTGTTAGTAAAAGTCCTAATATTTCTAAATTTGTCGTCGAAGAACCATCACTTAATGAAATATTTATCGATAAGGTAGGTGAGACATATGAAAACTAAGTTAAAATATTTAGTGAAAGTAAGCCTTGACCGTAAAATCAAAACTAAGTGGTTTGCCATTGCCAACATTTTACTTTTAGTATTAATTGTCGGTCTTATTAATATCGATAGTGTGATAAAAGTGTTTGGTGGCGATTTCAATAGTAAACAAGAAGTGTTTGTCATCGATAATTCGCATAAGACCTTTGATGTTTTAAAAAAACAAAATGATAATTATTCATCTATTTTTGCTTCTGATGATGGTTCACCATTTAAGATTAAAACGACAACCAAAAACGCGAAGACCTTACTTAAAGAGAAAAAACATCAAGAGGCTTGGGTCTTAGTTTTAGATAACGATAATGAAAACGTTTTAAAAGCTAAGCTTATTTCGGAAGGTTATATTAGTCCGACTGATTATGCTGGCCTTACGACCATCATTAATAATGCTAAAAGTCAAATTGCTTTAGCTGAAAGTCACATCGATCCTAATGATTTAGCGAAAATTTCGAGTCCGATTGAAATTCAAAGAGAAGTTTTAGATAAAGATAAAAAAAGTGAAGATGAAAATATGCAGATGATTTTATCGACGATTTTTCCAGTTTTCATTTTACCATTTTTTGCTTTAACTATTTTTCTCGTTCAAATGATTGGAGCTGAGGTCAACGATGAAAAAACAACTCGTGGTATGGAAATAATTATTTCGAATGTCTCACCCAAAGTTCATTTACTATCCAAGGTCATTTCCAGCAATTTATTTGTGATTATTCAAGGCTTATTGTTGGTTTTATTTGGAGCGATTGGTTTAATTGTAAGAGGCTTTTTAGGTACCGGCAGTATTATGCAGATGACCAATTTAGATATTGGAAGTACGCTATCATCTATTTTACAAAGCGATATCGGTAGTCAGCTTACGTATATTATTCCTTTAGCTTTACTGATGATGTTATTAACATTTATCGCTTATTCTTTATTAGCTGGCGTTTTAGCATCAATGACGACTAATATTGAAGATTTTCAGCAGCTACAAACACCAATTATGATTATTTCTTTAGTGGGTTATTATTTAGCCGTTATGGCGGGAGTTTTCGAAGGATCATTATTTATTAAAGTAATTGCTTTTGTGCCATTTATTTCCGCTATTTTAGCGCCATGTTTGCTGGTATTAGGGGAGTTTAGTATAATCGAGTTTGTAATTGCTATTATTTTAGTAATTTTAACTATCTTTGTTTTAGTAAAATATGGTTTTAGAGTATATAAAGAGGGTATTTTAAATTATTCTTCTAAAGATTTGTGGAAGAAGATGTTTAAAGCTTTAAAAAGTAAATAATTATATGGACAAATAGTTAAGTTTGACAATTGTAGAACATAAAAACTCTCATCACCCCTTATAAATAAAGGGCAAAATGAGAGCTTTTTAATTTCATAATCTAATAAACTGCACAATTTAGTATAAAACACTGCGTAAAGAACGCTTGTTTAATATAATGCTTATAGATACATTTGAAATATATCAGGTGTTTTCCCTTTCAATTATCAAAAAATAAGAGAAAGGTGTTTATGACAAAAAGAGAAATATCTCTATTTATTATAATTCTACTATTATTCTTTATAGTAATCACCTTACTATTTAAATAATAAAAACATCTGATTCGCACAATCAAATGTATCCTTTTTTATTTTATGCAAGTTTCCTTGACATATTCATAATACACAAAAAAGAACTTTTGGCAAGTTTTCTATATTAAAGTCCAAAATAGTTCGGACCAATTTCCCTCTGGTGCAGAGGAGGAGACTTGAACTCCCACGGGACTATTCCCACTACCCCCTCAAAGTAGCGCGTCTACCATTCCGCCACCCCTGCAGCTCCTACAAGTTATATTATACTAAACTCTTTCCAAACAAGCAAGCATGAAACTAAAATTATAAAAATAAATATTAAAAGCAAATAGATTTATATTAAGATTATGCCATTTGTTTTATCATTTTTATCAAATTTCTTTAATATTTAGAAATTTTATGTTATATTATATATAGAACTGATATTTATTAGTTGTTCTTTTAGATATAAATGTTCAAAATAGGTGTTTTGTAAAAAATAGAAAAAAGACAAATCAATCAAACTAAAAAAGATACTATGTCTTATAATGATTTATTATTTAAATATTTTTTAACTAATAATAAATGGGTTAAGGGTCCGGATTTTGAAAGAAAGTTTGGAATTAGCCGTAAAAAGTATGGTCCATTAACTTTATATTATACAAATGATTTTCATATAGGTTTGCCCAAAGAACTTGGCTATATAATTTGGAAAATTAATGATACTAAACATGGTTTTGAAACTACTAAAGAAGAAAAACAATTCAAAAAGTAGAAAGATAAAATCTTTCTTATATGCCGAAGTAGCTCAGCTGGTAGAGCAACTGTCTCGTAATCAGTAGGTCGCAGGTTCGATTCCTGTCTTCGGCACCATTATAATCATTAACTCAAACTTTTCACATAATTTGAATAGTTTGAGTTTTTATATATAAAAATTTATGGTAAAATAATATATATTCGAAAAACTTTAAAAAATGGAAGGGGGGATAAAACTATGAAAACATATATTGTCTTAGACGAATCAGGAGCAATGCATTTAAAAAATGAACGTTATTTTGTTATTGCTGGATTTATGACAAGAGAGCTCCATAAAGTTACTTCCGCCCATAAAAGAATTGAAGAAATTGTAAAACAAAGAAAAAATATTCCAATTAATCAAAAAATCGAATTAAAATCTTCAAAAATTAATGATAGCCAGCAAGCATTATTTTTAAATGAATTATATGAGCTATCAGGTGTTGTTCCAATAGCTATTATAATTGATAAAGATAATTTATCTAAATTTGCGGCTTCAGAAAATATTGCTTATAATTTTTTTGTTAAAAATCTACTAAAATATTTATTTAAATGTAATATACCGATATTACAAACTAATAATATAGAGTTAAGAGTAGATAATCGGAATACTTCTGTAAAAACATTAAAAGATTTAGAAACTTTTTTACAATGGGAATTTGAACTTATGGATTTAGAAGTAAAAGTAAGATATTTAGATTCAAAAGATAACAGAGATGTACAAATGGCAGACTATGTGGCTAATTTAGTGTGGAGAAAATATAATTGTCCAAATGAAGATTTGTCTAGAAGAGTTCCGCAATATTATAGAACGTATATTTCTAAATTTCCTTTTAAATTGTTTGGAAGCAATCCTACATTAAAACAAAAAGAAGTAGCAAAAAATGAAGAAAAATTGAAGAATTAGTTGTAAATTAATAAAAAAGTAGTATAATATTATTAGAAGACCTTTGAGGTGTATCGAACCAAGCACTTTATGTGCGAATGTTCTAATCGTATGTTAAGTACGGGATTCCTCGGGCAAGAAAAGTAATTCAAATGGGTTACTTTTCTTTTTTGATATAATAGGAAAGTCATATAAGATTTCCAAAGAAAAATTAACAAAAAGTTAAATAAAATTATTGATCATTACCCAAACATTTGTTATAATTAGATTAACAAAGGTAGGGGGATGATAAAAATAAATAAAAACTAGAGAAATTATATTGATAAAAAACATTAAGTATAAGAACATAAATACGGTGGCGACCACCGGAAACTTATCTATGGAGAAACATCAGTTTCGGTGAAGTAGAAAAGCCTTACCGCGAGGTAAGGCAGCCAAATTTATTTGGTTTTGTTCTGTTACAATAAGTGTAGGTGGTTAGATGATCTTAAATGTAAGTGGAAGAACTGATATAGTCGCTTTTTATACCAAGTGGTTTATGAATAGATATAAAGAAGGGTTTGTCGATGTGAAAATCCTTTTAATCCTAAATTAGTAAGCCGTATTAAATTTGAAAATGTCGATGCTATTTTATTTTGTACTAAAAATCCCATTCCCATTTTAAAACATTTAAAAGAAATTGATAAACCAGTATTATTTCATGTAACCCTAACGCCTTATAAAAAAGATATTGAACCAAATGTCATTCCGAAAGGAAAAATAATTGAAGCGCTTAAAAAACTTTCAAATATTATTGGTCTTGATAATTTATATGTGCGCTATGACCCAATTTTTATAAGTGAAAAGTATAATATCGAATATCACCAAAAAGCTTTTGAAAATATGTGCGCATTATTAAGTGGTTATGTCAAACATATAATTGTTTCTTTTCTTGATGACTATAAAAATGTGCGAAAAAACATAAATATTTTACAATTTAAAAATATGACGGAAGAAGATTATAAACAAATCGGTCTAAGTTTTAGTCAAAGTGCCAAAAACCATGGTATGACCATTCAAACATGTGCGGAAAAAAGAAATTTAAGTGAATATGGTTTTAAGATAGATGACTGTCTTTCCAAAGAACTTGCTTATAAATTAACTGGTAAAAAATATCCGAAATGGCAAGCCCGTAATTGTAATTGTGTGCAGATGGTTGATATTGGGGTTTATAATTCATGTCATCATTTTTGTAAATATTGCTATGCTAATTACGATGAAAATCAAGTTAAAGAAAACTTTAAAAATCATGATCCCAATTCTTCACTATTAGTAGGTCATTTAAAAAGTGATGATATTATTAAAGAAAGAACCAAATAAAAACGGCTTAAAGCCGCTTATAATATCATTATAACCCACGATTAGTGCGGATAGCATTTATTTTGTCTACTGGTATTTCAGGTGAATAGGTTGACAAAGATTCCCATTTAAAACTAGGCTCAGAGGTTTCTATGGCGCCTTTTTTTAATAGTTCAAGTGCATAAGTAGAATAATCGATTATTGGATAGTTAACAAGGCGAAGATTGTATTTGTTTTCTTTATCATAAATGAGGTGAATCCCATTTAAATTTGTAATTTTTTCACCATTAATAGTGGTAAAAAAAGTATATGACTCTGAGTAACGCTTATTGCCAAATCGCTCACATAAATGATAGAAAGGATTTGTGTTTTTTTCGATGTTATTAGTATGGTTAGAGAATATCGTTTCCCAATTTGGGTATAGTTCTGATATTAATTGCTCACGTAATTTTTGGGCCGTTTCTAATTTGAGATCGCTTTGGTTATCAATGATTGCTGGTTCTATTTCATTTGTAATGAATAATGCTAGATCGCCATCTTTCTTGACATATATTTCTTGGATTTGATAGGCACCATCAATAGTGATATAAGGCTTTTCAAAATCTAATAATTGATTGACAAAAGTGAGTTTAACACCATACTTTTTGTCTTTGTGAATAGGTCTATTACTATATGGGAAATTATGTCGTCGCTCGTCTTCTAAGTAATGGTTTTCGTGTCTTCCTTTACTATCGACATAGATTACACCCTGATTATCCAGTACCATAAAGTCGTGGTTGACATATGGAAGCATTATTTGAATGCAATCATTGCCGACATATTTAGAGTTTATTTTTTGAATTACCATATTATTCATCTCCTTTGAAACTGTCACTTATTATAACAAAAATAATTATAAAAAACAAGTTAATAATTTAAAAATATGGTATAATCAAAGTAGGTGATATAATGGCAGTTATAAAAGTGATGGATGAAGTTTTAGCTAATAAAATTGCTGCAGGAGAAGTCGTTGAAAGATGTGCTTCTGTAGTCAAGGAATTAGTGGAAAATAGTATTGATGCCGAAAGTACAGAAATTAAAGTTGAACTGCAAGATTCTGGCACTAAAGAAATTAAAGTCATCGATAATGGTAAAGGTATGGATAAGGAAGACGCGGTTTTAGCTTTTTCAAGACATGCCACCAGTAAAATAAACGATGAAGAAGATTTATTTCACTTAACGACTTTAGGTTTTAGAGGTGAAGCTTTGGCTTCCATTGCTTCAGTTTCCAAAGTGGATTTAAAAACCAGTACCGGTAATATTGGTACCCATGTTGTTTTAAATGGTGGAAAAATAATCACTAATGAAAAAGGCGATGCTAGAAAAGGAACAATCATTACTGTTAGTGAACTATTTTATAATACACCCGCCCGTTTAAAACATATGAAAAGTTTATACACGGAACTAGCTAGTATTACTGATTATATGAATAAATTATCCTTATCAAGACCAGACATTAGATTTTCGCTTACTAATAATGGCAATAATATTTTACTCACTGATGGACACAATAATACTTTAAAAACCATCCAGAGTATTTATGGTAGTGATGTGGCTCGTAAAATGTTAGAAATTCATGGTGAAAATGCCGATTATGAAATTAGTGGCTATATTTCTTCACCAGAAGTACACCGGTCTTCGCGCAACAATATGATTACCTTAGTCAATAATAGAGTAGTTAAAAATGCTGATATCAATAGAACGATTAACGATAGTTATCATTCTTATAAACCGGATAATCGCTATCCGATTACCGTGCTTCATATTATGGTTGATCCTAGCGTTATCGATGTTAATATTCATCCAACTAAAATGGATATTAAATTTAGTAAAATGGATACTTTACTAGAATTAATTAAAGAAACTATCGTTAAAACAATTAGCCATAAAAATTTAATTCCCGAAGTAGTTATCAAAGAAGCAAAACCGAAATATCAAGAAATGACTTTAGATTTAGAAAGAACAGAAAGTAAAGTTAAACCAGTCCAAGAAGAAATAATTGTAAATACTTTTGAAGATGAAGAAAATGTCATATATGAAGAAGATAATGCTGGCGATGTCATCATGGAACATGAAACACCATATAACAAATACGATGAAAAAGTAATGCCAGAGATGTATCCAGTTGGTTTAGTTCATGGTACTTATATCATTTGCCAAAATGAAAAAGGGATGTATATCATTGACCAGCACGCCGCCAAAGAAAGATGTAATTACGAACTTTTCAAAAAACAAATGGGTAATCCTCATGTTGCCAGTACGCCATTATTACTACCGGTTACGATTGAATTATCTAACTCAGAATTTATGATTTTAAAACAAAACATGCATATTTTAAAAGATTTAAAATTTGATATTGCGGAGTTTGGGATTAACTCGGTGATTGTTAAAGCACATCCCGCATGGATCCCAACTACTAATATCGAAGAGACGATTCGCAAAATAATCGAAATTGTTATTCAAACCGAAAAGAACTTTGACATTGAAAAATTTAACGAAAAAGTCGCAATTATGATGAGCTGTAAAAAAGCGATTAAGGCTAATACTAATATTACCTTAGAAGAAATGGAAGCTTTAATTACGGATTTAAGAAAATGTCAAAATCCCTATAATTGTCCGCATGGCAGGCCAACAATCATTTTCTATTCGAATTATGATTTAGAAAAATTATTTAAACGAAGTGGTTTCGATACAAAAAAATAAATCACTATGCTATAATATAATTTAGGAGGAGCGAAATGAAAACATTTAAAGCTAAAGACGTTTATATCGTAAGACCCTTAAAATTAGTTAAAATTGATAAGCAAATAAAATTTGAATTTCCTTATAATCTTTTATATAAAATGGGTCTAATTGAAACTGATAAAAATGAACTTATAACGCTTATGGAAAAAAAGCACCATTCAGTAAAGGAAAAGTTAAAACTAGAATTAAGTGATTATCAAAAAAAGTTTCCTCAGTTTATAGTTGCTGATTCCGCTATTTCTCAAATCACGCAGAATTTTGTTGCCGATGCTGATAAACTAACTTTGGCCACTGTAAGTTCATTGTTCGATAGTTATACAGATATTTTCTCATTGGAACAATATACTATTGATAGTGAGCATAATGAATATGTTATTAATCGTAAATGTGCTTCACCATCACGCTTAAGTGATTATATAAAAGCTCATAAAATAGTCGAGGCTATGACCACAAATAATTTATCTCGAAAAGAATTTATTGATTTTATTGAAAGCAAGGAATATGAAAATGTGGATTATACTATTGATGAATTAAAACAAATTAAAGATGACCTTAAGTTACATACCGATGATTTATTGTATACTAAGGTTGACTATGCGACTGAAGTATTTTATGATAAAAAGGATGACTTTTATTATTCCTATAACGCTAAAGGCGAAAAAATAAAACCTTTAAACAATTATAAAATCAAAAAGAAAATTTTAAAATAAAGCACTATTTTTTGATTAATATGATAATTTATAAAGAAGGTGACAAGATGACTTATTTAGATTATAGTGCCACTACCCCGACAAGTGATGAAGTCTTAGATACTTTTGTTAAAGCTTCAAAATATATAGGCAATCCTAATTCCCTTCATAAACTCGGAGTAGAAGCCAAAAAATTAATCGATGCTAGTACTAAACAAATAAGTGATATTTTAAAAGTTAAACCCGAAGAAATCATTTATACATCAGGCGCTTCTGAAGCAAATAATCTAGCGTTAAAAGGTGTGGAATTATATAAAAATAGAGGTAATCATATTATCACCACTGAACTTGAGCATTCATCGATTTATGGTCCATTAAATTATATGACTAATCATGGCTTTGAAGTGGATTTTGTCCCTCTTAAAGCTGGTCTTGTCGATATCGCTAAATTAAAAGAAATGATTACCGATAAAACTATTTTAGTAAGTATCAGTGCCGTCAATAGTGAAACGGGTATTAGACAGCCGATTGAAGAAATTGGCCAAATGTTAAAAGACTATCCGAAAGTAATCTTTCATTCGGATATTACGCAAGCAGTTGGAAAAATAAACGTTAATTTAGAAAACGTTGATCTAGCTAGTTTTTCAGTGCATAAATTTTTTGGCATCAAAGGTATTGGTGCTTTAATCAAAAAAGAAAATATTCGGCTTGAACCTCTTATTCATGGTGGTAAAAGCACGACTATTTATCGTAGTGGCACACCAACTACTGCTTTAATTGCGAGTATGGCTAAAGCTTTAAGACTAGCTACTGAAACTTTAGATAAAGATATAATAAAAGTTCAAAAATTAAATGATAAGTTAAAAGAAAACTTAAAAGGTTATGAGAATGTTTATATCAATAGTAATGAATATTCAATTCCCCATATTTTAAATTTAAGTGTGATTGGCGTGAAACCCGAAACGATGTTACATGCTTTAGAAGAAGACGATATATATATTTCAACGCAAAGTGCTTGTTCCAGTGGTAATAGTTCCAAAGCTGTCATGGCCCTTACGCATGATGAAAAAAGAGCCGCATCAAGCATTAGAATTAGTATTTCCTCAAAAACTACAGAAACAGATATTCAAAACTTTTTAAAAAGTTTTGCTAAAAATTATCAAAGATTGGTTGTGAAAAAATGAGAAGAGATAAAGAAAATTATTATTTAGATATTGCGGAAACCGTTTTAGAACGTGGTACTTGTTTAAGACGTAACTATGGGGCCGTTATCGTTAAAAATGATGAAATTGTAGCGACTGGTTACACTGGAGCGCCAAGAGGCCGAAAGAACTGCACGGATATCAAAAGATGTCAAAGAGAAGCATTAAAAATTCCCAGTGGCCAAAGGTATGAGTTATGCCGTAGTGTGCATGCGGAACAAAATGCGATTATTTCCGCAGCTCGTAAAGATTTAATTGGTAGTACTTTGTATTTAGCTGGTAAAGAAGTTAAAACCGGCGCTTTAGTTAAAGATGCCACGCCATGTGAACTTTGTAAAAGATTTATTTTAAATGCCGGTATTAAAAAAATCGTTATTCGTGATGATAAAGAAAATTACCG